>JAFGKQ010000299.1 GCA_016928495.1 Candidatus Fermentibacterales bacterium | reverse complement strand
GGCCTGAGGATGTGTCTTGATCATGTTCATCTCGATGTCCGTGATGGTCCCCGGCTTGCTCAGTATCTCAGCCGGCACGCAGATCTTCCCCAGGTCGTGAATGACACCGGCCAGCCTGATGCCGACGATCGTGTCCTCGTCGAGCTCCATCTCCCTCGCGATGGCGCAGGCGAGGTCCGCCACCCTCTTCTGATGACCGGCAGTGTAGGGGTCCTTCATCTCGACCATGGCAGCCATCGCGCTCACGGTGCCCTCGATGGTGTTCTGGAGTCTCTCCAGGCTCTCCCGTAGACCGTCCGAAGCGCTTCTCCGCTCGGTGATATCGCTGATGGTACCGTCTATGAACTGGATGCTGCCCTTCTCGTCCCGAACGGCGTGGGCCGAGACCGATCCCCAGAAGTGGCTCCCGTCCTTGCGCTTGAACAGGACCTCGTAGTTCTCGATCCTGCCCTCCCTGGCCAGCACCTCCAGGAGCCTGGTCCTGTCGTCGTAGTCATCGTAGAGGGTGGCTACCGAGACTGCCTCCATCTCGTCCAGATCGTAGCCGAACATCGTTGCCATCGCGACGTTCGAGGAGAGCATCCGGCCTCTCCTGTCTGCGGTGGTCCTGAACAGGCCCACGGGGATGTTGTCGGTCAGCGTCCTGTACTTCGTCTCGCTCTCGCTCAGGGCCTGGAGGGTGTCCTTGCGGTTGGTGATGTCCTCGGTGAGTATCACCACCCTGACCACGTTCCCATCGTCGTCCTGAATCGCGTAGAAGTGATGGGCAATCCACTTGGCCGCCCCGGACCTGGGGGAGGGGATCTCGATCTCGGGGACGTAGTAGTCACCGCCCGCCCTGTAGACGTTCTGCACCCTCTTGAGATGGTCCCCAAGATAGGTATCGGAGGGCGAGTCTCTCAGAATGGTCCCCTCGGCCTCGAGCTCTGCCCTGACGTCCTCCTCGGTCATGGCCCATATCTTCTTCCAGGCGTCATTCACGAGAAGCAGCCTACCGGTCCCGTCCCTGACGGAGATGCCCACGGGCGAGTTCTCGATGACGGTCCGGCTGAACTCCTCGCTCTCCCTGAGAGACTCCTGGACCTTGCGCCTCTCGGACACGTCACGCACGATGACCATGTCCGCTGGCCTTCCCCGGTAGGAGATGATGCCGGCATTGATCTCGACGAAGACCCGATCGCCGTTCGTGTCGATGAGGACGGCCTCGTATACGGGCGGGGCCTCGCCCCCGTCCATCCTTGCCCTGTAGATCCTGTCCAGGTTCTCCGAGTTGTCGGGATGGATGAACTTCGAGAAGTCGCAGCCGACTATCTCCTCGACCGAGCAGCCCGACATCTCTGCAAGGCGAGGGTTGACGTAGACGACCACGCGGTCCTGGATGATGGTGATCCCGTCACTGGCCCTCTCGACGAGCGTCCTGTACTTCTCCTCGCTCTCGCGAAGGGCCTCCTCGTCCCGCTTCATTGCCGAGACGTCCTGCATCGTGCCTATGACGCCCACTACCTTGCCGGAATGGTCCCTGATGGGGAGCTTCGCCACCTCGAGCCAGACATCCCGACCCTCCGTGTCTGTCTCTCTTACCGCCACGGGAGGCTGAGGCTCTCCGGACTCGATCACCTCCCGGTCGAGCTTCTCCAGGAGAACGACCTTCTGCTCGTCCCAGCCGAGCTCCGAGCCCCTGCGGCCCATCATATCCCCGGCGGACCCGATCCGGTTGAGCTCCATGAACTTCCTGTTGCAGCCCAGGAATCTCGACTCCGTGTCCTTCCAGAAGATGCCCTCCGGAATGCAGTCCATGACCAGCTGCAGCATCTCGCGTGACCTCGAGAGCTCGTCGTTCAGCTTCCTGCTCTCGGTAGTGTCCCTGAAGCTGATCACTCTCCCTGCAAAGGCGCCGTCGAGGACTCTCGGGTGGGAGTGGCGCTCGAAGACCCGGCCGTCCTTCAGCTCGACCAGGTCCACTCTTGGCTCATCCGGGTGGTCTATGCACTTCATGGTGTCCCGAAGGTAGCCGTCAGGGTTCCTGATGCCCGCCAGGACATCCTCGAGGACCTTCACGTTGTTGCGGCCCCTGACCTGGCTCTCCCTCAGCTTCCACATCTCCAGGAACCGCGTGTTGAAGTCCTCCACTCCTCCGTCGGGCCCGAGGACGAGGAAGCCGTCAGTGGTGCACTCGAGCGTGGCTTCCAGCTTGGAGAGGTTGCCCTCGGCCTGCTGCCGGAGCTCGTGGCGCTCCGTCACGTCCCTGAAGCAGGTTGCTATGAGGCAGGCCGAGCCGTCAGGGCGCTCGACTGGAGTGACGTGGAGATCCAGCCACCTGGTTCCTCTCTTGCCCAGATCCACCGGTATCTCGCACCACTGCGGCTTCCCGGTCTCCCGGGTCCTGTCGATCGCAGCCCTGCGGATCCTGTCGGCGTCCGCGCTCAGGACTCCCTCCAGCGTGGACTCGCCTGCCCGGGGCTGGAGGCCCAGCTCGGCACGCAGATCGGGACTGATCCAGCTGAACAGGATCTGGTCCTGAGAGTCGCAGAGGAAGAGCGCCGAGCCGCTGAGCGTGAAGATGATCGCTCCCAGGCGCTCGTCGCTCTCGAGCAGGGCCATCCTGACCTTCCTGATGTCCTCGGGGGTGGGCGCGACGACTCCTCTGGAGGCCTGGACGCAGAGCGGCTCTCCGGCGGCCTGCGCGCTATCTTCCCGGGAATCTGGTGGAATGGCCGGTTCGGTAGGTGGAGCGGGCTGGTCCTGCTGAGGAACTACGGAAGCGTCACTGCCGGCCGGGGACAGCTCTTCGGGATTCTCGTCCGTCTTCCCCCGGTTCTTCTTCGACTTCCTGCGGGAGCCAGAGAAAGGAGTCAGCATCTACCTTCCTCCCGGTATGAGCGAATACCCACTCCGGCAGACACACGTACATCGTCGAGGAAGAAGATCAGCCCCTGAAGCCCTCGAGCCCCTTCTGCCCCGCGAGCACCTCTGCTACCTCGAAAAGACAATACAGCCCGGCGGCCCGGATGCCAAGTGTAGTCCCGAGGGCGCCAGCGAGCTAGGCTCCCAGGAGAGCCTCCAGCTCCGATACCGTGTCTGACAGCAGAACCAGCGCGCTGTTGACAGTGTCCCTGCCAGCCAGGTCGACGCCCGCTTCACGCAACTGCTCGAGAGGGGGCTTCGAGCGGCCCCCGGACAGGAACTCCAGGTAGCGCTCCACCGCTCCCGTCTCCCCGGCCAGTATGCGTCTCGAGATGTCGGCGGCGGCCGCCAGCCCGGTGGCGTACTTGTAGACGTAGAAGTTGTAGTAGAAGTGGGGTATCCTGGCCCACTCCCAGGCTATCGCCTCGTCCTCGCGATCGAACGCGAAGGCATCACCGTGGAAGGCCTTCACCAGGTCGTAGTAGGCCCCGTCGAGGTACTCGGGAGTGAGGGCCTCGCCCGCCTCGACCCGCTCGCTGGCGAGCTTCTCGAACTCGGCAAACATGGTCTGCCTGAACATGGTCGAGCGGAAGTCGTTGACCATGTCGTCGAGAAGGAAGGCCCTCTCCAGGTCGCTCTCGGCCCGCTCGAGCAGGAGATGCCTCAGCAGCATCTCGTTGGTCGTCGAGGCGACCTCGGCGAGCAGGATCGGGTAGTCGGCCATGTGATAGGGCTGGGCCTTGTTGGAGATGAGGGAGTGCATGGAGTGACCCGCCTCGTGGGCCAGCGTGAAGACCCAGCTCAGGTTGCCCTGGAAGTTCATCAGCATGTAGGGGCAGGAGTCGTAGCAGCCCCCGGAGTAGGCGCCGGACCGCTTGCCGACATTCTCGTACCTGTCGACCCAGCCGCTCTCGAAGCCCTTTCTCAGCGTCGCGACGTACTCGCGGCCGAGAGGCGCCACCGCCTCCAGTGTCAGTTGCTCGGCCTCCTCGTAGCTGTGCTTCCTCCGGACCTCCTGAACCATCGGCAGGTAGAGGTCGTAGAGGTGGAGGGAGGGCAGGCCCAGCACCCTCCTCTTGAGATCGTAGAACCTGTGCATGCTGCCGAGGCTCTCGTGTACCGAGGCTATCAGGTTGTCGTAGACGGCTACTTCGACCCTGTCGTGGAACAGGGAAGCCTCGAGTGAGGTCCCGTATCCCCTGGCGCGCGCGTAGCAGACAAGAGCCCTGACATGACCGTCGAGAAGGGCCGCCAGGGTGTTCCTGTTGCCCTCGAGCTCTCCGTAGTATCCGTCGAAAGCCTCCTTGCGGACCCTGCGGTCGCCGCTCTCGAGGGTAGGCACGAGGTTGCCGTTGGTGAGCTTCTTCGGGGAGCCGTCCTCGTCGACGATCTCGGGAAGCCTCGCGGGTAGCTCGACATCGGCGAGCTTGCCGTAGGCGTTCTCGAAGCAGCCCACCGGGTCCCTGAACATGGCGAGTATCTTCTCCTCGCCCGTGGACAGAGTGTATGGCCTGTAGCGGAGGATCTCATCGAGCCAGGTCCTGTAGGGAGCCAGCTCCTCGCTCCGCAGCCACTGCGTCATCGTCTCCGCAGGTATCGCGAGCAGCTCGGGCTGGAAGAAGGACTGAGCGGCATCCACCTCGGCTGCGCGCGTGACTATCCTCGAATGCATGCTGGAATAGTGCTGGTTCGAGAGGTCCTCGTCCTCCCGCAGGCTGGCGTAGGATTTCAGCTTCTCGATCAGCCTGTCCTGGGCCAGTAGCTCCCGTATCGCCTTCGCCAGACTCGAGGCCGATTCTCCCAGCTTGCCGGCCCAGCTGGAAGCAGCCTCGGCAAACCCTCCGGTCTTCCCGAAGTCTTCCTCCCACAGCCTGTCTTCCCGGTAGAGCTCCTCGACTGCCCAGCGGTCTCCGGCGTCGATCTCGCTCCTTGTCTTCGGCTTCTCTGCCATTCCCATCCGGATCCTCTCAGGGATCGCCCGGCCAGCCAGCGGGCTAGCCCGACCTCTGCGAGAGCTTCGCGAGGAACCTCCCCAGATCGATCACGAACCTCTCGTGCCTGCCCTCTCCTACCTTCGTGTGCTCGTCGCGAGCTTCGACCTCGTATACCAGCTTCCTGCCGTCGACCGCAACCACCCGTGCCGTTGCCCTTACGCGCTCACCCAGCGGAGTGGCAGCGAGATGGCTGACCTCGACGCGCGTGCCGACGGTGGTGTGACCGTCAGGAAGCAGCGGCTGAACCGCTTCTCGCGCAGCCTGTTCCATGAGGAGTATCATGGACGGGGTGGCGAAGACGTCCACGCCTCCCGATCCTACCGCCGAGGCAGTATTGCCACGACTCACCACGATCTCGCAGGTGTGCTCGCGCCCGACCAGACAGGCGTAGTCCATTTGGCCTCCAGCCGTCTTTTCCATTGCCTTCTCCGCGAGGATTGCCGCTCCCGTTGTCCGTACGGCCCATAGCCTACGCAACCGACCGGCGGTTGCCAAGAAGCCCGACTGCGCCTCCATGGCGCTTCCCCGTCCGCGGAGCCGGGCGTATAGTCGCCAGATATGAGCGCGGATCCCCGTCGTTTCTCGCACATGACGCTGCTGCTCGTGACCGTCGCATTCATGTCGGCGGCCTGGACCGTCTTCAACGCTCTGCTCCCGGACTTCCTTCATAACCAGCTGGGAGTGGAGGGCGACATCCGGGGAATGCTGGAGTTCCCGAGAGAGCTCCCGGGCTTCCTCATGGTCGTGACCCTGGGGCTGCTTGCGGGCCTGCCGAAATCCAGGGCTCTGGTAGTTGCCTTCGCCTTCTCGATCGTCGGGCTGGTCGGCATGGGCTACCTGGCAACCTCCGTTGCGGTGTTCATCCCGTTCATGTTCCTCTGGTCCACCGGCAGCCACATCTAGTTCCCGCTGAGGGACGCTCTCGCCATGGAGCTGTCCCACGGCAGGAACCGCGGCTGGATACTGGGTCGAGTTGGAGCGGTGCGATCACTGGGCCTCGTGATCGGGACCGGAGTGGTGTGGCTCTGCATGAAGCTCCTCGGACAGGGCTACTCCGTCACGTTCGCCTCTGCCGCCGTGCTTCTGGTAATAGCAGCCCTCGTCTCTTTCCTGCTGCCGAGGGTTCCGGGGGACCACCGGAGAGGGGAGGGGAGTGGAAAGGGCCCTACCCTCAGGCAGCGCTTCGTGGCCCGTAAGACCTACAGGCTCTACTACGCTCTCGCGGTCGTATTCGGGGCCCGCAAGCAGATCTTCCTCACCTTCGCTCCGTGGCTCCTCGTGAGCGGCTTCAACCAGAGGGCCCCCCAGCTCGCCACGGCGATGGCCGTATCTGCCGTCATAGGGCTCGCCGCCAAGCCTTTCTTCGGAAGGATGATCGACCGCTTCGGCGAGAGAACGGTCATCACTGCAGATGGGCTTATCCTGCTTCTTCTCTGCGCAGGATACGCCACGGTGCCATACATCCTGCCGTTCTCGCCCGCCTTGCTTCTCCTCTACGTCTTCTACGTCAGCGACGAGCTTCTCTTCAGTCTCTCGATGGCGCGCACCACCTATCTCTCGCGCATCATCCTGAGCAGGGAGGAGATGGTGCCTACCATGGGCCTGGCAGGAACCATGGACCATGTGGTGTCCATGACCGTGCCGGTCGGAGCAGGCCTCATCTGGGTTGCGTGGGGCTCCTGGGCCGTGTTCGCGATAGCGGGGCTGATCGCCATCATCATCGTGATGCTCGCAAGACGGATTCCACCACATGAGCCTGCCGCAGAGGCCGATGCCATCGCGCAGTAGCACGAACGAGGTTGACTTGTGGAAAGGCCCGGTCTATTCTTCCTGCCGCCACAACGACGCTCCCCGGTAGCTCAATTGGCAGAGCGGGTGGCTGTTAACCACTAGGTTCGAGGTTCGAGTCCTCGCCGGGGAGCCAGCGTTCGAGAATGGTCCACTCCGGGTGCGTGGTCCCCGGCTCCATTGACGAGTAGCCTGCGAGCTCCGATATGTCGAGCAGGAGGTTATGGCATTGAGGACCTCGCTCGCGTGCCTTGTTCTATCTTTGTCAATGGCTGGTTCTGATCAGGAGAAGCAGTCCAGTTGGTGCCTCGGACCGGGTGAGCAAGGACCCGTGCCGAGCTGGGATGAGCATTTCGACTGTTCTGTTTCGGTTGACTGGTCAGATGTCCTATGTCTCTCTTCATGCTTCGACTCCCATCCAGTAGACGATCCCCTGCTGGGCCTGGAGACCGTTTGCGCTGAGGACATTGATGCCGATGGCGATGAGGACATCGTTGGAGCTTCCCCCACACAGGCCTGCGTTGTGTGGTGGGAGAACTTCGATGGCACTGGCACAAGCTGGATTCAGCACCTGATCGACGCCCCGTGCAACATTAGCCTCTTGAGGTGTGCAGACATCAATGGAGATGGATGCATGGATGTCTATTGTGCATCATGGTATGACTCTGCCCTGATCTGGTTGGAGAACACCGACGGTAGCGGAAATCACTGGGACGCGCATGAGATCTGCTGCGATCTGGCCGATGCAAACGGAGTCTATGCTGCGGACGTAGACGGAGACGCTGATCTGGACATCTTTGGGATCGGGCATACATACGGTGATGGCAGGGCCGCTTGGTGGGAGAACATCCCCTCCCGGGGTTCGATAGAGTGGCACGAACACACTATCGAGGACAGTCTGGGCGGGGGAGCGTGCATCCTATCTGAGGACATAGACGGTGACGGGGACATGGATGCCGTTGGTGGACTTGACCAGCCGACTTCCAGGATCGTCTGGTGGGAGAATCCGGGTTCTGGTTCAGACCAGGAATGGACAAGGCACACGATAACCACGGGCTTCATGAATCTCCTTTCTCTATGCTCGGCAGATATCGACCTGGATGGCGATCCCGACGTAGTCGGAGCCAAGCGCTTTGCAGGGCCACTGAAGTGGTGGGAGAACTGCAGTGCTGGCAGCGACGGGGACTGGAATGGACATTGGATCGACGGCTGCATGGCTAGCGTCAGCTACCGTTCGATTTCTCTGGGCTACGTAGACAGCGACGGGTATGTCGACGTTCTCGAGTCCGATCCTCTGGATAACCAGGTTGTGTGGTGGCAGAATCCTGCCGCCTCGACCGCTCCGTGGACCAAGCACGTCGTATTCCAGGGAACGCCGAGCTACGAACCATGCGCGGTCCTGGGGCTGGATCCTGATGACGATGGCAGCACGGAGGTGCTTGCTGCGGAGAAGAACTCAGGTATCATGGCCTGGTGGGAGTTTGTCAGATACGAACAACAGGGGGAGCTGCTCTCGACTATCCTGTATGTGGGGGATCCTGACTGGGGATACATGCAGTGGGTCTCGGGAGGTCCCCTGGTCACGTCGGTGGCCTTTCAGGTCAGGAGTTCCGACGACCCAGCCGCGCTGGGTGCATGGTCAGATACGCTCTACTACCCCTGCAGCCTCGAGCCTATTCTGGACGACCACGACGGTTATTTCCAATACAAGGCGATACTCTGCTCATCCGACTCGATGGTGACCCCTGTATTGCACGAGGTTGGAATCCAGTGGGATGCGCTCGGAGTTGAGGATGAGGCGGGGCTCTCAGCTGGATCGCTTCTGCCCTTCTTCCCGAACCCCACGGTCGGCTCGCCGCTAGTCCGGTTCGAGCTTATCGAGGCTTCCGGAGTGAAGATCCTGGTGTACGATGTGACCGGAAGACTCGTGACAGAAGCCGATGTGGGGGAGCGCTCTGCCGGCAGCCATTGTGTGCAGCTTGTGGAACTTGCCGACGGGGTGTACGTCTGCAGAATGTCCTGCGGAGACTTCACTGCAACCCAGCGGTTCGTGGTCATAGACTAGTGCAGGCCGTTCGCAAGACGCCCACCACAGGGAGCCAATTCCATGCCTATCAATATGTTACGCCAGATGAGCTTAGCTTCAACTGACAGGATCTGCCTGCGCTGACAGAATGACCTGCCCCCGGTTTTTCGGTCCAGGTTCTATGTTAGTAGTCGGACCGAAGGAAGAAGGGCAGGGAGATGTCG
>JAFGKQ010000298.1 GCA_016928495.1 Candidatus Fermentibacterales bacterium | reverse complement strand
TGGCAACAGCCGGACGGCTCATCCCGACGCATTCAGCCAGTTGCTCCTGGCTGAGGGAGAACTCCTCGGAGAGCCGTCTGAACGCCTCGGCCTTCTCTATGGGCCCGAGATCCCTGCGCTGGATGTTCTCTATCAGAGCCAGAGCAAGCATCTCCTGCTCGCTCGCATCCCTCACGATCGCCGGCACGCTGGCCAGGCCAGCCAGCCTGGCGGCCCTCAGCCTGCGCTCACCGGCGATGAGCTGGAACCGCGCCCCTTTCTTGCGCACGATCAGCGGCTGCAGAAGCCCCGCGGCCCGAATGGACCCGGCAAGGGCCTCGAGCTCGGTCTCGTCCCAGACACGCCTCGGCTGATAGGGATTGCTGTCGATGAGGTCGGACCTCAGCATGACGGATGTCCCCAGACCGGTGCCGGGGACCTCGCTGTCGGGAAGCAGGGCGCTGAGGCCCTTCCCGAGGGCCTTCTTGTGTCTGGAGCTTCCGGACGTCACCTGGTCATCACCTCCCGGGCAAGATCGAGATAGCTCGCGGCACCGGAGGAGTCAACGGCGTAGAGCAGAACGGGCTTGCCGTAGCTGGGCGCCTCACTGAGCCTGACGTTCCGCGGTATCCGCGTCCTGTAGAGCAGCTCCCCCAGGTGCGCCTCCGCGTCATCTGCGACTTCCCTGCTCAGGTTCAGGCGCCTGTCGTACATCGTGAGAAGAATACCGTGAATGCCCAGCCCCGGGTTCCAGAGGTTCCTCACCTTCCTGATAGTATCCAGCAAGTGGCTCAGACCCTCCAGCGCGTAGTACTCGCTCTGCAGGGGAAGCAGCACCTCATCGGCTGCTACCAGAGCGTTCAGCGTGAGCAACCCCAGCGAGGGGGGGCAGTCTATCAGCACGTAGTCGAAGCGACCGCGGGTGGGGGTCAGGCCGCGGGCCAGGAAGAACTCCCGCTCGGGCGCCGACGCCAGCTCTATCTCCAGGCCTGCCAGGTCACGGCTTCCCGGAACGAGCCAGAGCCCCTCCATCTCCGTAGGCAGTACGAACTCGTCGAGACTCGGCTCTCCCGACGAGGACAGCAGGGTATAGATGCCAGCCTCTCCCCCCGTCACGGGGACCACACCCAGCCCGCTGGTGGCGTTCGCCTGGGGGTCCACGTCGACCAGCAGCACCTCGAGATCATGCACTGCCAGGCATGCGCCGAGGTTGATGACGGTCGTCGTCTTGCCGACGCCGCCCTTCTGATTCGCAACCGCAATGATGCGGGTTCGCCTCACTCTGTCCCGTCCGGGGGTTAGACTGCTCAACGAGCCTGCCGGGCCGTTCCCTCCGTGCCGGAACCAACCCGACCGGTCTGCCGAACTTGCACCAGCCTGCCCGGACGGTCAAGCGGCGGCTCCGGAAGATCGAGCCAGCCCCATTCCTCTCGAATCCTCGCGCCGGGTCCGACCCTCGTAACGAGTGTGAACCCGGATGCCGCGATCCGCCCCAGAGCATCGAGGAGCCACTCCAGGGGTCTGACCGCTCTTGCCACGAGCACGCTATCCCCCTCCAGCTTCGACTCCTCGAGACGAGCTCGCTCGACTCTGCTCCCATCCAGCCCCAACCTCTGCAGCAGCAGCTCGAGGAACAGCGCCCTCCTGCGTCTGGGTTCCAGCATACGCACCCGGAACCCCCTGATGGCGAGCACCATGCCGGGGAATCCGGCGCCCGACCCGATATCCATGATCGATCGTTCCTGCCCTAGCATCAGCTCGTATGCCATAGACTCGAGGAAGTGCCTCGGCCAGAGCCGATCGAGCTCCCCTGGCCCCATGAGATCGCTTCTCGGGGCAGCCTCCGCTATCAGGTCCGCCATCAACCGGAACGAGATGATCTGCTCCGGCGTGATGTCGAGACCGAGGGCTCCGGCATCCGCGGCCATGGCGTCATCGCCGGGCAGCAACTGTTTCACGTGGAACATCCCCGGCCAAGGTGGAGCAGCAATCCGTCCAGATCGGACGGGCGAACGCCGGCGAGCGAGGCCGCCTCCCCCAGAGTCCGCGGTCTCATCCTCCCCAGTATCTCCCTGGCCTCGATACAGATCTCCTCGATGCACGAGAAGTCCGCGACGCTCTCGAGCGACACGGACTCGAGCTGCCTCCTCTGATCGATCCGCCTGAGCGCGCGATCTATGTACCCGGAATAGCGCTCGTCCAGCAGAATGGCCTCGACCGCTCTCACGTCCTCCTGCGCCAGCTCCGGCCAGACCCCTAGCAGCTCGGCTCTCCCGGTCGACGGCCTTCTGCACAGTTGGGTCCCCGCGACGCCCTTCCTGGTCCCCTCGAGCAGAGCGCGGATCCTGGAGATGTCCCGCTCAAGCCGATCCACCCTCCGGACGTCCTCGCCCCTTGCCAGACCCCACGACATCGCCACCGGGACCATTCTCCTGTCCGCATTTTCCTCGCGCAGGTGCATCCGGTTCTCCGCCCTCGACGAGAACAACCGATAGGGCTCGCACCAGCTCCGGGACGACAGATCGTCAGCCATCACACCGATGTAGCTCTCCGACCTCTCCAACTGGACCGGGTGCTCTCCACGCGCTATCCTGCCGGCGTTCAGACCAGCCAGGACGCCCAGTCCCGCCGCCTCCTCGTAGCCGGAGGTGCCGCACACCTGGCCCGCCACCAGCAGCTTCGGCTCTTTCCTTACCAGCATGCAGGCGTCGAACTCCTCCGGATCAAGCAGAGTGTACTCGACCGCATAGCCCGGCTGCAGGATCCGCGCCTCCTCGAGCCCGGGTATGGTAGCCAGCATCGCCTGCTGCGCGTCCAGCGGCAGGCTCGTCGACAGACCGTTCAGGTACATCGCCTGCGATCCCGCTCCCATCGGCTCCACGAAGACGATGTGCTCCTCCTTCTCCGCGAACCTCACTGCCTTGTCCTCGAAGCTCGGGCAGTACCTCGGCCCTTTGCCTTCGATCTTCCCGCAGAAGAGCGGCGACCTGTCCAGCGCATCGAGCGCAACCCTCCTGGTGTCGCGGCTGGTCCTGGTCACCCAGCACGGCTCCGATCCGCGATCCGGTCCCGCCCTCCCGAAGGAGAAGCTGTACTCACCCTCCCCCGGCTGCCTCGCCATCCGATCGAACCTTATGCTCTCCCGCAGAACTCTCGGCGACGTGCCCGTCTTGAATCGTTTCACGTGGAACCGCCTGGCCCTCAGGTCACTCTCGAGCGCCATGGCGCTGAAGTCCCCGAATCTCCCTCCAGCCCATGTCTCCTCGCCCCGGAACAGCCTTCCTCCCAGAAAGGTCCCCGTCGCCAGGACCACCGCGGCCCCAGTCACTGCTCCAGCCCGAGCGCAGACGATTCCGTCTACCCCTCCTACAGGACCGTGCAGCGCGACAACCTCGTCTTCCAGAACCGTCACTCCCTCACGCGCGAGCGCCCCGGCCTGCATCCTTGCGTATGCTTCGGCGTCCACCTGCGCTCTCGGGCCCCATACCGAGCGACCCTTGCTCCTGTTCAGCATCCTGAAGTGAAGCCTGGTCCTGTCCGCTGCCTCCCCCATCGAGCCGCCCAGGCAGTCCACTTCGCGCACGAGGGCGCCCTTCGCGATTCCCCCGATGGCCGGATTGCAGGACATCTCCCCGATCCTGGCGCACCTGCCCGTGACAAGCAGAGCCGAGCACTCCAGCCGCCGGCAGGCCAGAGCAGCTTCGATTCCCGCGTGCCCGCCCCCCACAACGATCACATCCCAGGCCAGTCCACGCCTACTTCCCGACACAGAGCATCCCCAAAGCTGCCTCCACGGCCTTTTCCATGCGCTGCCCGTTCACGATCCCCCGAAGCTTCCGCCGGGCCTCGGATATCTCCTCGCAAGCCATGTCCTCCCGGGCGGAAGAGAGAGCGGACACTGCTTCCTCCAGGTGGCGCCTCACCTCCGTCATCCCCTCACTCAGCCCCGGCAACAGGTCCACGCGCCGCGATATCCAGGTCCGGATCTCATCCAGTCCTTCCCCGGTCCTGCAGGAGAGGTTCACTCCCGGTCCCCTCAGGAGGTCAGTCTTGCTCGACACCCGAAGCATCTCGAAGCCCTCATCGATGATCCATCCCGAAGGCTCCGACGCGCCGCCCTCGCTGAGCCACAGCACCGCGTCCGACCCAGCGGTCATCTCCTCGCGGCAGACCCTCCCGGCTTCCTCCTCGTGCTCTCCGCCAGCCTCCCCGGGCGTGTCGACCAGCCGCACAGTCACGCCCTCCACCTCCGCACTCTCGCTTACCCAGTCCCTGGTCGTTCCGGGGCTCTGCGAGGCCACCACCCTCTCCCTCCCGAGCAGAGTGTTGAAAAGAGTCGACTTCCCGGCGTTGACCGGCCCCGCGATGACCACCCGCGCCGGCCGCTCCAGCGCAGCCGCAACCCCCTCCAGTTCTGTCGCCCTCTCGAGCAGCTCCGAGAGCGCGGCTGCCGCTTCCTCCCTGCTGATGCCGACACCGTACTGCTCGCCGAACTCCAGTCTGCCCTCCAGCTCCCTCTCCACTTCCCCCAGCCGGCGAAGCAGACTCCCCGCGGTCGCTCCCGCGGCGCCCTGCCCCTGCCCCTCGGCAGACCGCCTCCCCAGAACGAGGACATCCAGCCGCGTCAGCGACCCGCTCAGCAACCCCCTCCTCGTGAACTCGCCGGGCAGCGCCGCCCGTCCCCCCTCTTCCACCACGGCACTGACGATGCGGTCGGCCGCTTGATCCATCCCGTGGCATATGACCTCCACCATCTCCTCCCCGGTGTAGCTGCTCCCCTTCTTCCAGGACAGGGCAACGACCTGGTCCAGTGCCTCCCCGGAGCCGGACCGGAAGAGCCCCACAGCCCGCCGCGCGCCGCTCAGCCGCCCCGGATCCAGTCCCATCCGCCCCTCGACGAGCTGAGCGCATCCCTCGCCACTCAGGCGGACGACCGCGAGCGCACTCCGGCCCCCGGCAGTCGCCCGGGCAACGATGATGTCGCCCCGACTGCGCAAGGGATCCATTCCGTTATCCGTTCAGCCGGACGACGAGGACGCCGGACCGGGCTCAGCCCCCTCCGCGGACCTCGCCTCCGAGAGCTTGATCAGCTCCTGCTGTATGATGGTGAGCACGTTGTTGACGAACCAGTATAGCGTGAGACCGGCCGGGAACCTCATGAACAGCCATGTCATGAAGATCGGCATCAGGTACATCATGCTCTTCTGCTTGGCGTCGGTCGCCGACATCTTCTGCTGGAAGAACATCGCAAGTCCCATGAGGACCGGAAGCAGCCCGATTCCGCTGAGTCCCAACACGTTGCCCCCGAAGGAGATCAGTACCTCCGGGAGAGACAGGTCGCTTATCCACAGCACGAACGGCGCCCCGCGCAGCTCGACGCCAGAGGCAAGAACCCTGTACAGGGCGAAGAACACAGGCATCTGCAGAAGCAGAGGAAGGCAGCCTCCCATGGGGTTGACCTTCTCTTCCCTGTATAGCTTCGCGAGAGCCTCTCGCTGCTTCACCGGATCGCTCTTGTGCTTCTTCTGCAGCTCCGCGAGCCTGGGCTGCAGTAGCTGCATCCTCCGGATCGATTTGAAGCTCTTCTGGGTAAGCGGCAGCATCACGACCTTGAGAACGACTGACACCACTACGATGCGCAGCCCCCAGTTGCCGATGAACCCCAGCACCTTCGCGCTGAACCAGAAGATGGCCATGCCGATCCAGCGTATGATCGGCCACCCGAAGTCCACCAGCTCGTCCGCCTTCTGCCCGAAAGCCCGCAACCTGTCGTATTCGACCGGTCCGGCGAACACGCGAACGTCCGCGCTCCTCAGGAACGCGCCCGGCGACCCGGTCTCTCCTCCGGGCTGGACGAACCCGTCAGCCCTCTCCAGGTCGGAGGACCCTATCAGCACGCAGAAGTACTTGGACCGCGATCCGATCCAGAGCACTCTGCCCACAGACTCCTGTTCCTCTATCTTCCTGCCATCCTGGCGCTTGTTCTTCTCGGCACGCCACACTGCGCTGAAGTACCTCGACTCGTCGACACCGGCTTCGGTCACGGGCAGCACGCCGGCCGGCAGAGCTGTCCATTCCCCATGAGTGCCCCGGAGCCTGAACTCGTAGCTTCCCGCATGGAACACGTAGGTCCGCTCCGCGCCGGAATCGTCTCTCAACCGGATCTCGACGCTGTCGCTCCTGACAACCACCTCGTCCCCCGGCAGATCGCATGAGAACCGCACCCACTCGCCTGCAGCGTTCACAGCCCCGAAGCACGGAGAGCTCACCAGGTCCACCGCCTCCGCGTCCGCGCACCCCGGTCCGAGGTCCCTGTACTCCGCGAGCTCCCACCGCACCAGCGCTCCACCGAGCGTGCTGATCGTCCCGCGCACCAGGACCCTGCCGTCATCGCCGAGGATGACTACGTCGATCTCGCGCATGCCCGCTACGGGGCTACCAACGGCAGGCACGCCAGCCAGCGAGTCCGGCTCTGTC
>JAFGKQ010000297.1 GCA_016928495.1 Candidatus Fermentibacterales bacterium | reverse complement strand
TGCGGGAGCCGCCGGACTCGGGGTCACTGATCCGGAGCTGGATAGAGGACCCCGCATACTGGGATCAGAGGTTCTCCGGCCTGCTCGACGCGTTCTCCAGGAAGAGAGCGGTCAGCGTCGGAGGGGTTTCCGGCACTGCCGCGGCATTCGCCTGTGCGGCGCTGTCCCGGCTCTCCGGGTCCGTTCTGGTGGTCACCCCCGGCCAGTCCTCTGCCGAGTCCCTCAGGGACGACCTGGCCTCCATCGCCGGCCAGGCCTTCCTGCTGCCCTCGTACGAGAGCCTTCCCTGGGAGGGAGAGCCCGCACATCCGGCGGTCATCGCCGACAGGGTCGAGTGCCTCGCATCACTTCGCGGTGGTCGCGGCAGGTCGATAGTGGTCTGTCCCGCCCAGTCGCTCGCGAAGCTCCTCCCGCCTCCCGAGAGCTTCTCGACTCTTGCTCTGGGACTGGGAGACATGCTCTCCATGGAGAGCGTGGAGGACTGGCTGATCGCCACCGGCTACAGCAGGGAGAGCTGCGTCTACGAGCAGGGCCGCTGGTCCAGGCGAGGGGGGATCCTGGACATCGGCAGCTTCGGGCACGACAACCCCGTGAGGATCGAGTTCTACGGCGACGAGATCGAGTCCATCCGGGGCTTCGATCTCCGCAGTCAGCGCAGCATGACGGAGATGCGGTCGGTGGTTCTTCTGCCCGCCAGGGAGGTGGTGCTTCCTCCCGACAGGTGGAACTCGGCGCTGGACCGTGTGGGCGAGGACAACCCGTTGGCGGAGCTGCTATGGAGCGCCACCGGCTTCCCGGGAATCGAGCACTACCTTCCCCTGTTCTTCGATGAGCTCGTGCCCGTATGGGAGTACTTCGACGCTGCCTCCACCCCGATCGTGGTCTGCGAGCCGGAAGCTGTCCTCGAGGCTCTTCGAAACCACCTCGAGGCCGTGACCGACAGCCTTCCGGGCGAGTTGCCCTTCGGCTGCCGGGAGCTGTTCCTGGACTCCGAGCGTTTCGCGGGAGCGCTCGGCTCATGGAAGGGTGGAAGAGCCGAGCTGATGCTGATCCCCCGCAGCGATGTGGACCTCTACTTCCACACCCTGCCCCAGGAGAGCTACGTGGGCTATCCGGAGGAGATGGCCAGGCAGTTCAGGGAGTGGGATCGGGAGGGTTACTCCATCGGGGTGGCGTGCGACACCGAGGCCGAGCTGGCAAGGTTCCTGGAGCTGCTTCCTCCGGGCAGCCCGGTACAGGCCGCCGTGATGCCTCTCGCCGAAGGCTTCCGGATGCCCGAGGAGCGGCTTGCGTTGCTGGTAGAGAGAAGGCTGCTTTCCGGGCGGCCCCGTCCGGAGAGGCCGAGGAGGTTCCGGGGAGGGGAGACTCTCGCCAGCTACGAGGACCTCCAGCCCGACGACTACGTTGTTCACCGCGAGTTCGGAATCGGCCGCTTCGTGGGGCTCGAGAGGGTCTCGACCCAGGAGCAGTCGCTGGACTGCCTTGCGATTGTCTACGCCGACGACGACAGGCTGCTCATCCCGGTAGACGAGATCGAGCAGGTGCAGAAGTACCTGGCCCCTACCGGAGTGATCCCGGAGCTGGACAGGCTTGGCTCTCCCGCCTGGAAGAAGAGGGTCGCGAGAGCGAGGGAGCGGGCCAGGGAGATCGCCGGGCGCCTGGCGGTCATCTACGCGGAGCGCAGGACCAGCAGCAGGGAGGCCTTCGCGTCCGAGCGGCATCTCCTGGACGAGCTGGAGCAGAGCTTCCCGTACGAGGAGACTCCGGATCAGGACCGCGCCATAGAGGAGGTCAAGTCCGATCTTTCTGGCGGGAGACCCATGGACAGGCTGGTCTGCGGGGATGTCGGCTACGGCAAGACCGAGGTTGCTGTGAGGGCGGCCTTTGCCGTGGCCACTGCCGGCTACCAGGTAGCCGTGCTGGTTCCGACCACCGTGCTGGCCGAACAGCACTACAGGACCTTCAGGGACAGACTGGCGGAGTTCCCCGTGAGGGTTGAGCAGCTGAGCAGGTTCCGCTCCCGCAGGGAGCAGAGGGAAGTCCTCAGGTCCCTTGCGGAGGGCACGACCGATATCGTCGTGGGTACCCACAGGCTGCTGCAGAGAGACGTCAGGTTCCATCGGCTGGGCCTTCTGGTGGTTGACGAGGAGCACCGCTTCGGGGTTGCGCAGAAGGAGTACCTGTCGGAGATAAGGGCCGGTCTGGACACGCTCTCGATGACGGCGACGCCCATTCCGAGGACCCTTCACATGTCCCTTTCCGGCTTCAGGGACATCTCGGTGATCACCACCCCTCCCAGGGACCGGTATCCGATACAGACCGAGATCTCCGCTTTCAGCTCTGGCCTGATCACGCGGGCAATAGGAAGGGAGCTGGAGCGCGAGGGACAGGTCTTCTTCGTGCACAACAGGATAGAGACGATAGACCGGGCTTTAGAGAAGCTGAGCGAGCTGATGCCACGCCTGAGGATCGCGGTCGCTCACGGCCAGATGAAGTCGTCGGTCCTGGAGGGCATAATGAGGGCCTTCGTCGAGGGTCACTTCGACCTCCTTCTCTCGACCGCCATCATCGAGTCCGGCCTGGATCTGCCCAGGGTCAACACGATCTTCGTCGACAATGCCCACACCTTCGGCCTGGCGGAGCTCTACCAGTTGAGGGGAAGGGTGGGACGGAGCCACCACAAGGCCTACGCCTACCTGTTGATCCCCTGCCCTCTGGGCAAGCTTGCGCCCGATGCCGCCGAGAGGCTCGAGACCATACGCCGCTACACCGAGCTCGGGTCCGGCTGGCACATCGCCATGCGCGATCTGGAGATACGCGGTGCGGGAGAACTGCTGGGGATGTCTCAGCACGGTCACATGACGTCGATCGGGTACTCCCTCTTCGAGGACCTGATCCGGGAGGAGGTCAGGGCTCTTCAGGGAGTCCCGGAGCAGCAGAGGAGAACGGTCAGGGTGGAGGTCGTCGGGGACTCCTTCATACCCGAGTCGTTCATGCCCGACGTGCTCGAGAGGGTCAGGGCCTACAGACAGGTCTGGAGGGCCTGCAGCGAGGAGGAGATAGACGACTGGATGGACTTCGTGCGCGACCGCTTCGGAGAGCCCCCCGTGCCGGTCGTGAACTGCAGGGAGAGGGCCAGGATCAGGTTGCTGGCTCTGCAGGCCGGGGCCGAAGAGGTGGTGGCGTCCTCGCTGAGGGGGAGGGTGGTCCTCTCGCCCGGAGCCTCGCCGGAGGACGCGGACGTGCGCCTGGCACGAGACTGC
>JAFGKQ010000296.1 GCA_016928495.1 Candidatus Fermentibacterales bacterium | reverse complement strand
GGGAGAGTGGGTATGGCCCGGCGGAGAACTCGTCCCTCACCGCGGCAGAGGCCGTGCTGTACTCGATGATCTGCCCGTATGCCCCGATCAGGTAGATGGATCCGTTGTTGGCCCTGATCATGCTGTTGTAGCCGGAAGAGAAGGGAAGCCCGACGCTCTGCGCCCTGACGACTGACAGCTCCTCGGAGTCCACGGTGAAGAGCTGACCCGTGTTGCAGGCCACCAGGAACCGGGTGTCATTGACGGAGCAGAGGGACCTCCCGCCGTCGAAGCCGTCCATGACGGCATAGATTGACATGTCAGAGGTGTCTATCAGGTGGACCCCGTGGACCCCTTCCGACGAGTACTCGGTTATGTCGTGGCAGCCGGCAGTGATGAGGAGCGCGGTCACGATGCCGGAAGCCAGGAAGCTGATGACTTCTGCGGGCGAGCCCGGAGATCTCATTCGTCCGCTCCTACCAGTAGACCGACAGCCTGAAGAACATGTGCCTTGCCGGAGACCATGCCCCCGGGTTGCCTATCTCCCCACCCGGAGCGCCGGTCTCGAGGTAGTAGCCCGGGTCGAAGATCTTGTTCAGGTTGCGCCTGTTGAAGACGTTGTGGATGGTCGCCCCGATCTCTATTTCCGCACCTCCGGCGGGTATCTTCTTGCTCAGCCCCAGGTCCGTCTGCATCGTCCACGGGTAGCTCTCGGTGTTGATCTGGGGCTGCTCTGAGGTGCCGGCAGGGGGACTGAAGGGGAAGCCGCTGCCGTAGCACCAGTCGATGTTCATCGAGCTTCCGCCCAGGATCCCGTGTCCCAGGATCCGGGGCCCCATGCCCTCGGGCGCGCTCAGAGTGATGTGCGCGCTGGCAGTATGCCTCTGGTCCCAGTCCAGGTAGTTGTCCTCGGTAGGCTCGATGGTTGCGCCTCCCTCGGCGTACCCGTAAGCCTGGATCGAAGTGGAGTACCTGCCCTTGGCGATCGAGAAGGAGTATGCCAGGTTCCCTGACAACCAGCCTCCCGGCAGTCTCAGCAGCTTGCACTCGAGCCCCCGTACCGAGCCGTGGCTGTCGTCGTTCTCGTAGAGATGGTAGTAGTCGTAGGTCTCGCTGTAGTGCTCCACCGTCCTGACCAGCCCCGTGATGTCCTTGTAGAACGCGGAGAGGGCGATGGAGGAAACGTCATCGAAGCGGTGCCTCACGCCCACCTCGTATGCGATCGTCCTCTGTGCCTCCAGGTCAGGGTTGCCGACGATCGAGTACATCCCGGGAAGCCCGTAATCCGTCCCGTAGAACAGCTCGTTGAGGTTGGGCATCTGGAAGTAGTGGCCGTAGGTCGCGAAGAAGACGTCCCGGTCCGTCACCGGATGGCTCATCCCGAACCTGGGGCTGAGCTGGTGCTTCGCAGGGACGTCGACGTCGGTCCCCTGGTCCAGCTCGAACATCTCGCAGTTGGGATCGAACAGGTCGAACCTGAGTCCCGCGTTGAGCACCATCCCTGCGCCGAAGCGCAGCGTCGCCTGAGTGTAGGCTGCTCCCGAGAAGGGGTATGCCTCCCAGAGACTGGCGTAGGCCAGCCCCTGGTCCTCCATGTGAACGCTGTAGTCGTAGATATCGTAGTAGATGGCCTCGAGTCCGGTCTTGAGCTCCACGAGGCTGCTCAACCTGGAGGTCAGGTCGAGCTTGCCGGTGGAAACGAGGCTGCGGGATTCGAGCCAGACCTCGGGATGGATGCCCGAGTGGTAGAAGCCGAGGGAGTCGGCGACTCTCGGGGAGGGGTATACGACCGTTATCCAGTCGGTCGGGGAGTAGCCATCGCCGTAGTAGCCTCCATCCTCGTCCCTGATGCGTCTCCACTGGCAGAACCTGTTCTGGTTGAGCTTGAGATCCAGGAAGGTGGTCTCCCCCAGCATCCTGGTGATTGTTGCCGTCGCGCCGCCCGTCTCCCAGAAGCGGATGGGTATGGCATAGTCCGGATCCTGGCCGACATAGAGATCACCATCGATGTAGACCGCCTTGTCGTAGTCCGACCAGGCCCACTCGTCCCAGCCGCTCTGGCGGTAGTCGTAGTACCCGAGAAGGGAGACGGTGGTCCCGGATGAAGGTCTGGCCGTCAGCTTGAGCGACCCGTTGAAGCCGTTCTGCCAGTTGTTCTCCCAGTAGCCCCTGCTGTCCTCGAGGTCCCTGCCGCTCACCAGAACCCTGGCCGAGCCGAAGAACGTCACCTCGCCAGGCAGATCGATGCCCAGGAGAGGGAGCAGACAGGAGGTGATCGGCTCCGGGCCGCCCAGGGCGCAGTCGGCGTCTATCGCTCCACTGCGGTAGTTGTCGTTCTCCGAAGGTTCGGAGTAGTTCCTGGACACGTTCTCGGCCCCGAACTCGGTCAGGTCGCCGTACCTCGAGCTAACCTCGCCCTCGTAATCGTCGCCTCCGTCACGGGAAACCATATTGACCACGCCCGACATGGCGTTCCCGTACTCAGCGCTTATCCCGCCCGTCATCACCGATGTCTCGGTGATCGCGGCCAGGGGCAGCACCGAGGAGAAGGTGTTGGTCATGGGGGAGCGCACGGGGATGCCGTCGATGAGAAAGGCGACCTCCCCTGGCCGCCCTCCCCTCACATGCATCGCCCCACCCTGAGAGACTATCCCGGGCTGCCTGGCAATCACGTCGAGTATGCTCCTGACGGGCATCAGCCTGATCTCGTCCAGATCGAGGAAATGTATGGTTGCCGGGACCGACTCCAGGATCAGGCTGCGCTGGTCCCTGACCTCTATCACGGTGTGCCCCGAAGGGTCGACTCCCAGCTCGAAGTCTACGCGGGTCATCTGGTCCGTGATCACCCTCACGCCCTCCTTGGTCACCGTCGTCATGCCGACCATGCGGGCGCAGAGATCGTAGAGCCCTGGGGGAAGGTTGTAGATGAAGTACTCGCCGTTGGCGTCCGTTATAGCTCCGTAGGGTGTACCGGGCACGTAGACGGTGGCACCCGGCTGGGGCGTGCCGTCCGCGGAAGAGAGCATGCCTGCGATGCTGCCAGTGGTGCCGGCGGGAGATGCCGCCGGAAGCAGGAGGAGGAGAAGGTACAGGATGGCCTGCTTCCTTGCGGCAATCATTGGAAACCTCCGGAGACTCGGGGCGTGATGATCGGAAAGGTCACACCAAACTAGCCAAATGCGCGGATCGGGACAAGTGCCCGGGACTTCGCGGCCCGTGCAGGGGCGCTAATCGCACCTCCTGGCGAAGACCATGGTCCTTCCCTCGCCCGAGAGAGTCATCCGGTCATCG
>JAFGKQ010000023.1 GCA_016928495.1 Candidatus Fermentibacterales bacterium | reverse complement strand
TCCCAGCCCTCCCAGTCTTCCGAGGCAGGCAGCGCGAACGCGCCGATGTACTCCAGATCGCAGGGCATGATCCTGCCGCACTCGCCGACCGGGGGCCGCGAGAAGACGAACAGCAGAGACAGAATCGCCGGCGCCGGCCCTGTGATGGCCCGGGCCCCGGGGACCATTCTGATGAGAGACATTGGACCCTCCTCGTTGGCTGCTGATGCGGACCGGGGAGCGCGGGGGTGTTCCGCTTCCCGAAGATATGCAGCGGCAGGTCGGCATTGCCATGGCCGGAGCCTTCCGTCAGGGAGGCACAGCCGTTACAATCGGTAGTCACGCCGCCCGGGGCTCGTCGAACAGGGAGGAGCGCTTGAAGAGGATCGGGGTGCTGCTGGTCAACTACCGGCAGTGGGAGCTCAGTCGCAGGTGCGTCGAGAGCCTTCTCGGCTCCCGAGGGGTGGAGGTCGTCCCGGCTCTCGTGGACAACGCGAGTCCCGGTCCGGTTCCAGAGTGGGTCTGCTCGACGCAGGGGCTCGTGTTCCATCGCAGCGATGCCAACGAGGGGCTGACCGCCGGCAACAACAGGGCGTTCGGGCTGCTGGAGGGGTTGGCCCCGGATGAGGTCCTCATCCTCAACAACGACACGGAGGTCGAGCCCGACGCGATCGCTCTGCTGTCCACATACCTGGGCGCACATCCGGAGGTAGGCATCGCCGCTCCCGCCATATTGCGTGCCGATGATCCCGGGGTTGTCTGGAGCGCCGGAGGCACCCTGATGCCTCGCCTGATGCGTTCGAGGCAGGAGTATGCATTGGCCAGCGACCTGCCAGCCGAGCCGGTGGAGGTGAGCTTCGCCTCGGGGTGCGCCATGCTCCTCAGGACCGGGGACTTCAGCCGGGTCGGGCTTCAGGACCCGGGGCTCTTCGTCTACTGCGAGGACAACGACCTCTGCTTCAGGATAACCGGAATCGGCATGAGGATACACCTGGTGCCCGCCAGCAGGGTGTACCACCACGGCGCTGCCAGCGTCGGCGGTGAGCTTTCTCCGCTAGCCGTGTACCTGACCCACAGGAACAGGTACATCGTGGCGGCCAGGTACCTCGGGCGAACGGACCTGGCTCTGTTTACCGCCTACTACTCCCTGGTGACCCTGATCAAGACCGGGCTCCTGCCCATGAGGGGACGCGCCGGGCTGGTGCCCTGGATCTGGAGGGCCGCCCTCCATGGCATGAGAGGTCGGGCAGGCGTGCCCCCGGTCGAGCTACTGGATCGCGGCGAGGGCTGATAGGGACATGGTCAGCGCCATCGTGGTCAACATGAACGGGGGCCGCATGCTCCTCGACTGCGTCCGCTCGCTGGTGTCGCAAAGCCCTCCTCCCGATGAGATCATTGTGGTGGACAATGCATCCTCCGACGGATCCGACCGACTCGTGCAGGAGGAGTTCCCCGGGATCAGGCTGCTCGGGCAGAGGAGGAACACCGGATTCGCGGAGGGCAACAACATCGGGTTGATGGAATCCCGCGGAGACCTCATCGTGCTGGTGAACAACGACTGCGTGGCCGAGAAGGGCTGGCTGGTCTCCCTGAGGGAGTCCGTCGAGCGCGACTCAGTCGGGGCGGTGGCAAGCTGCATGCTGAGCATGTCCGAGCCCGGAACGGTGGACGCCGCCGGGGGGTCCATGGACTGGCTGGGCTTTGCCTGGGACAGGGGGAAGGGGAGCCCGGTCTCGGAGTTCCTGGAGCCCTGCGAGCTTGCGTTTCCCTGCGGCGGAGCGGTGATGATCCGCAGGAGCGCGCTGCCCGACCCCGACCGGCTTTTCCACGAGGGCCTCTTCGCCTACCAGGAGGACGTCGAGCTGGGGTTCCAGCTCAACCGGCGCGGCTGGAAGGTGGTCTACGATCCGGGCGCCAGGATAAGGCACGCCCACTCGGCGACGGCGGGGTCGGGCAGCTTCTTCAAGGAGCACCTCTGCAACAGGAACAGACTTATCGTGCTCCGCCGGCAGTTCCATCCCGGCATCTTCGAGAGGCTGAGGAGGCCGATCCTGGAGTGGCAGGCTCTGTGGATCATCGCCTCTCTTGCCAGGGGAAGATGGACGCTTGCCAGGGCCGTGCTGGCCGGCACGCGTGACGGCCTGAGGGAGCCCGTCTCTCATGATCCCGAGGGTGCCCCCCTCACGGCCGTCTTCGCGAGGTTCGCTGCGCAGCGAAGCAGAGGAGGTCCTTTCCGGAGATACCAGGACAGGGCCAGAAGGGCGATGGGCCTCTGATCAGCCGCGGCCGGGCTTCCTGAGCCTCTTCAGCACGGGGACTAGCTTCTCGAGGAGCCTGTAGAGGGCGCGCGGGACGCCCTGCTCTCTTGCGACAACCCGGAAGATGGCCGCGAGGTAGCCCGGGCTGTCCAGGCGATGAGCCGTGGGCCTGGCCAGAGCACCCTGGGGCAGACGGGAAGGGCTCGAGCACCAGCTCACCAGCGGCTCGAAAACACGGTCCATGCTTCCCGGACCCTCGCACCAGGCCCTCTGGCGCGACCTTATCTCCCGCGCCAGCTCCCTCGACGAGGCAAGCCTGATGAGCGCCTCCGTGAGTGCCTCCGGGTCCCCCTGTGGAACCACTATGCCGAGGCCGCCGTCGCGGATGTCCTCCGAGATCTCGGCGCCGAGAGTACACACGACCGGGATTCCCCTGGAGACCCAGTCGAGGACCCTGGTCCTGGCCCCCAGACGGGTCTCGGCGCCCGGAAGGTCCGCGTAGACGGCCATCGTAGCATTCTCGTAAACCTCCTCGAGCGCCTTCTCGTCCAGCCAGCCGAGGAGTCTGAAGCGGTCCGCGAACCTCGACGAGCGGGCCATCTCCTCGAACTCCAGGTAGCTGCCCGGAGAGAACGGAACGGCTCCTCCGGCGCAGGTGAAGGTGATGGAAGGCTCCCGGCTCATCGCGGTCTCCAGGGCGGCGAACAGGGTGAGATGGTCGAACCAGACGTTGAACGCGCCGGCCGACAACACGTTCACCCCGGACGGTCCCCGGATGGCCTCTTCCTCGCGGAAGGGAGCCCCCGGCATGGCGCAGTGGGGAATGGCCGACACGGGCACCGTGCCGGCGGCAGAGGAATCGAGCCTCCCCAGCAGCAGCAGCTCGCCCATCAGGGCGTCCGCCTGCCTACGGGACGGGCAGGAGAACCTGTCGCAGGTGCGGAGAAGCAGGTTCTCCAGAGCGAGGATTCTCAGCATGTGCTCAGCCGCCCTTCCGGAGTCCGTGGACCGGAGAAGCATCTCCGCCGGGTGCATCCCGTTCATGTCCACCCAGAGCGGAAGGCCGGGGCGCCCGAGGGCCGCTGCCTCCGCCGGGAAGGGGCTGATGAGGACCGCGCAGTCGAAGCTCGCCTCGTCCAGTGCCCGGCCCACCGCTCGCGCACCCCTGCGGCCCTCGGGCGGAGAGAGGGTCACGACCTCGAAGCCCGCGCTCTCGAGGGCCATTCCGAACCTGCGTGTCCTGGCGATGCAGGCACCGGCTCCGGTCGACGGCGCTCCGCCGGTGCAGCCGACCAGCAGGACTCTTGCGCTCACAGGGCCTCCTCCAGGGCTTCAATGGTGCGGTGTGCGGCGCTTTCCCACGTCAGATCGGCCGCGAGGCGAGCACGGTTGCCCTGCTGCCCGGGCGTGACTCCCGAGTCGAGGCAGGTGGCGATCGCGTCGCTCATTCCCACGGCGTCCAGCGGGTCGAACATATGGGCGCAACCGGTGAAGAACTCCCCCAGGGCGCCGGCGGACGAGCAGGCAACCGGAAGACGCCAGGCGAAGGCCTCCGCCACCGTGAAGCCGAAGCCCTCGTACAGAGCGGGATGTACCAGGCAGGCGGCATCCCTGTAGAGCTCCCGGAGCCTTTCCTCGCTGACATAGCCGGTGAAGCTGACGCTCGAGCCCAGACCCAGCCCGGATGGGAGCCTGCGGATCCGCTCCGCCCTGTAGCCGTCCATGCCGGCTATGACGAGTGGAGGCATCCCGGGGTGCGACGCCCTGAGGATCGAATAGGCCTCGAGGAGCGTCTCGTAGTTCTTCCTGGGCTCCAGCGTGCCGACGGCGAGTATGTGGAGCATCTTCCCGGATCGTCCCTCGCCGTGGAAGTGGTCGATCCCCGGCGGAACCAGCACCGTCCGCCCCTCGGCGTTCGGGTATATCCCAATCAGGTCTCTTCGTGTTACCACGGAGTTGACCAGGATGCGTGACGCTCGTCTGACCGCATCGTGGATACGGCTGCGCCAGGCCCTGGTGTCGGCATCGGTCTTCATGTCCTCGAGGATGAACGGGCCCATGTCGTGGAGGATCACGGCGTGAGCGGCGCCTCCCGTGCTGGCGGGCATCACCCCGCCGGGGCTGAGAACCGCATCTATCCCGTTCCTGCGGGCCATGGCCGAAGGCCAGAAGCGATCCGTCAGCCTCCTGGGAAACGGATAGAAGCGCACGGTAGCCCCCATTGCACGGAACTCGGGCGCCCATTCCCTGGAGGCCCGGTTCAGCCAGGCTTCGGCGAGGTGGCCGGTAGCTGCGATCGCCCGCGCCAGCTCCATGCCGAACCGGGAGACCCCGGTTGCCATGCGCAGCGGGAAGTCCACGTTCAGTGCTATCCTCATCGGACCCTCCGGTGAGTGAAGACGGCTCTAGAATAGTCGTCCCCGCCCCGTGGAGCCAGGTTCGAAGGAAACGGAGCCGTTGCCCCCGATTGCGCGGTTGACTCGGGACCCCCTCTGCCCGATAGAACCCGATGACGATCATGGGCCAGGGGTCCGGGCAGGAGGGGTGAACCAGCTTGAGGGTGCTGCTGCTCAATCCGCCTTCCTCGCCGCCAGTTCTGCGCGACTTCTGCTGCGGCGAGACCGCCAAGGCCAGCTACTACTGGGCCCCGATAGATCTCCTCGCCCTTAGCGGAAGGCTCTCCGCCGGTCACGAGGTGTTCGTGCTGGACGCGACGGCAGAGCGGCTCGGGTTCGAGCGCGCCATCTCCCGCGCAGCCGGCCTCCGCCCCGACTGGGTCATCTCACTGGTGGCGGCCGTGTCGCTCGGCTCCGATCTGGACTTCCTCGAGAAGCTGCATGGGGTGACGGGTTGCAGGACCGCCGTTCTGGGCGATTCGGCCTTCTTCCATACGGAGCGGCTGCTGGCTTCCAGCAGCTTCCTGGAGGCCGCGATACTCGACTTCACCTCGCCGGGGGTCCTGCGGCTGCTGGAGGGCAGGCGAGATCTCGCCGAGGGGGTGGCCTTCCTGGAGCGGGGCCTTCTGAGGACAGTCGCGTCACGGACCGGGCAATCGTTCGACTATCCGGCGCCACGGCACGAGCTCTTCCCCTCCGGGAGCTACTCGATGCCCTACTCCAGGCATCGCAGAATAGCGACCATGCTCTACGGGTATGGCTGTCCCTTCAGGTGCAGCTTCTGCTCGAGCTGGAAGCTGGGGTATCGCAGGAGGGACAGGGACAGCTTCCTCGAGGAGTACCGGAAGATAGCATCGCTGGGGTTCCGCGAGTTCTTCCTTAGGGACCTCACGTTCGGGGTGGATGCCGGGGATGCCGCGGCCCTGTGCGAGGCCATGGCAGCGGAGGGCTCCGGCATGGTCTGGTCCTGCGAGGCCAGGGCGGACACGGTCGACCGACGGCTCCTCGGGCTCATGCGGGAGGCAGGCTGCCACCTGGTGATGATCGGAGTTGAGAGCGCGAATCCGGAGAGCCTGAGCCTGGCAGGCAAGAACATCAGCCCGGAGAGGACGAGAGAGGTCTTCCAATGGGCGCGGGAAGCCGGCATATCGACGCTTGGCCACTTCATCATCGGGCTTCCCGGAGAGACGCCGGACTCGGCTCGCGCGACGATACGCCTGGCGCGTGACCTGGGATGCGACTTCGCGTCGTTCAACCTGCTCGTTCCCAGGCTCGGCAGCGAGGTGAGGAGCGCGCTCGTCTCCTCCGGCTCCCTGGCCGAGGAGGACCTGAGCGATCTGGACTGCAGCAGGGACGCTCCGAGTGCCTGCGATCTCGGCCCCGCGGAGCTGCGGCGGCTTCAGCGGGAGGCGATGATGCGCTTCTACTGCAGGCCCCTCCACGTGCTGAGGCTGCTATCGAGGGTGCGCTCTCCGGAGCACGCCCTCGTGCTTGCCCGGAACGGCATCTCGGTCGTTGCGCGGCTGCTGGGCGTGAGGTAGGGCCGAACCGCCGCCCCGAGCGTTGCGGGGGTCGGGTGCGCTCAGTTATCTTTGCTGTTCCCCGGAGCGGCACAAGGGGTCACCAGACTTCCACGCGAGCCCACGAGGCCTCTCCCTGCGCTGTTTCACGCGAACCCGATCGCATGGGGCGTATGAGCAGAAAAGACATCGCGCTAAAGCTCCTCTTCTTCGCCGTGCTGATCTACCTGTTCCTCGTCAGCATCAGGCTCATGGGGGATGCCTTCAAGCTCTTCGGGGCGGGCTTCGCGGAGACGCTCATCGCGCAGACCACGAACCCGTTCAAGGGCCTCCTGGTCGGTGTGATAGCCACCTCCATCGTGCAGAGCTCATCCTGCACGACCTCCATCGTGGTCGGATTCGTGGCGAGCGGGAGCCTGACCATCGGCAACGCCATCCCCATCATCATGGGCGCGAACATCGGAACCACCGTAACGAACACACTGGTATCCCTCGGGCATGTCCACAGGCGGGACGAGTTCGAGTGGGCGTTCGCGGGGGCAATGGTTCACGACTTCTTCAACATCTTCGCCGTGCTCTTCATCATGCCGCTGCAGCTCAAGTTCGGGCTCCTGGAGAAGATAGCGGGCTGGCTGACCAGCGCCTTCGTCGGGATCGGCGGCATAGAGGTCATCAACCCGATCAAGGTCACGACCGGCCCCGCGGTCTGTCTCTTCGAGCTGGTCTGCGCGGAAGCGCCGTTAGCCATGCTTGCGGTGGCCCTGGTCCTTCTCTTCACATCACTCCGGATCATCACCCGGCTGATGAGGGGCCTGGTCAAGACGCAGGCCGAGCGCAGGATCAACGAGTACGTCTTCAACAACCCGGTGAGGGCGTTCCTGGCCGGGGCATCCCTCACGGCAGTGGTTCAGAGCAGCTCTATCACGACCTCGCTCGCGGTGCCGCTGATCGGCGCCAGGATCGTGACCGTCGAGAAGGCCTTTCCCTACACCCTCGGCACCAACATAGGGACAACCGTCACCGCCATCCTCGCCTCGATGGCGACAGCGAACCCCCTTGCAATCACGATCGCCCTGACGCACCTCGTCTTCAACATCATCGGAATATCCATCCTCTATCCGCTGCGGTTCCTGCCCATTGGCCTGGCCAAGGAGCTGGGCAGGAGGGCCGCCCGGAACAGGGTATATGCTATCCTCTACATTATCGTTACGTTCTACGTGCTGCCCCTGGGCCTGATGTTCCTCTGGAGGTGATCGGACAGTGTTCAGACGCCTGTTCTCATGGTGGAAGGAAGACATACTCCTCAAGCGGGCCCTCGAGCAGAGTGCCGAGGCGATAGACAGGGCCGGGAGGATCTTCTCCGTCGCGATGGACGTTGCAACGCGCGGTCAGGGCACGCAGGAGAACGTCTACGAGATGGACAAGACCCTCAACACGGCCCAGATCGAGATCAGGAAGAAGGTCCTGGAGCACCTCACCATCAACCCCGAGCAGGATGTCACGGCGTCCCTCGTGCTGATCACCATAATCGTCGATGTCGAGCGCGTTGGGGATCTCGCTAAGAACATCGTCGAGCTGCCGGGCCTGGCCAGGGCGGTGCTCGACCGTCCGGAGTACGCCGGCGATCTGGGAACCATGCGCGAGAGGCTGGAGAGCGCGATCTCCCGGACGCGAGACGCCTTCGTCGAGGCAGACGCCGCCGCTGCCGAGCAGGTGATGGAAACCCTCACCTGGGTGGCCAACCGTTGCGACGCGATGCTCCAGGCGGTTGCGGGGGACGAGTCCCTGGGGGTAAGGAGGGCCGTCGCCTACTGCCTGCTGTTCCGGTTCATAAGGAGGATCAGCCTTCACACGCGGAACGTCGCCTCGAGCGTTGTCAACCCCTTCCACAAGCTGGGTTACAAGCCCGACTGATCCCCTCCGCGTCTCCCCGGGCCTTTTCCCGCCGTCGCCGAGTCTGCATCTTCCAACCGGACGGAGGTTGGAGATGAGACGATTGCTGACTCTCTCAGCCGCTGCTGGCATGCTTCTCGTGGGTGCAGGGCTGTCCGAGGCCCAGGACTGGTTCAGCGACGACTTCGAGGACGGGGTGATAGACCCGGCCCACTGGAGCGCCGCCGGCGACATCACGGAATCGGGGGGGTTCCTCAACCTGCTTCGCGAGGACCCGGATGACTGGATCCAGACCGTGTCCACCTACGGCGGCGACTACGTGATCGAGATGGACGTAAGGCTCGACTACATAGTCTGGAACGACATGTTCCACGGGATCGCCATCGGGCCCGAGAACGGCCCCTTCGGACTGGGAGTGAGCTTCGGCTACTCGATGTACGGGAAGCTCTACATGGCCCAGCGCAACGGGTCGGGCGGCACGAGCTACTATTACGGCCCTGACGGATCGAACAAGCAGGGCCAGTGGCTGCACTGGGTGATCGAGAAGCTCGGCAGCCAGGTGAGCATCACCGTTGACGGTCAGCCGGTCGGCGGCATCCCGACGGGGATGGTCGCCGAGGGCTCGAGGGTCTACCTCCCCGGGCTCTACGAGGACGGTGATGGCCTCCCTCACGTTGGTTACACCTGTTCTACCGCCGACAACTTCTCGATCGCCCCGCCGATCGGGCTGGCGCCTTCCACGTGGGCGTCCATCAAGTCGCTCTAGGGTCCACGGGGCCGAAGGCCTCCGGCCGGGTGCCGTGAGGAGGCCGTCCGCGAGGCTCTGGCGGACAGCCGCCATCCTGGCGTCGTGTCTGACGGTTTCCTGCCTCGACGATCCCGTGGATCTTGGCGGGCACGACGACTACCTCGCCCAGCTCGAGCTGATCTGGAACCAGTACGACCGGCTGTTCGTGGGATTCGTCTACACCGGAGCGGTGGACTGGGACGAGGTCTTCGAGGAGTACTCGGCAAGGACTGACACCGTCACGACGCAGGCATCTTTCATCTACCTGATGAGCGAGATGCTGTCGGAGCTCGAGGACGCCGGGATATGCCTGGTCTTTGCGGGTGACCCGATCGTTCCATGGCAGCCCGATGTGGAGGCCAGCTACGACTGGGACGTGCTCTGGCAGAACTACCTCGAGCCTGCCGGCTTCGAGTGGTTCGAGGAGGGCTGGTGGGGCTACTGCGTGATGGACTCGGTGCCCTACATCCTGATCGCCGAGTGGAACGACATGATCTACGGCGGCTATCTCGACGAGGTCCTTGCCCAGCACCCCGATGCCCCTGCAGTGGTGATCGACCAGAGGCCCTGCGGGGGAGGCTCTGTCGAGAGGATAGGCCAGGTCGCCCGGCGGTTCAATGACCAGACGAGGATCGCCTACTACACCCTGTACCGGAAAGGACCGGGCCGGGAGGACCTGAGCGAGCCCGAGCCCAGGCACGTCTACACCCTGCCCTCCTGGTACGAGGGGCCGGTCGCCGTTCTGATAGGGGAGGACTGCTACGGTGCTCCGGAGCTGTTCGCGTGCATGGCGGACGAGCTGCCGAACGCCGTCCTGATAGGGGACACGACCATGAGCGAGGTCACGACGCCCGCTGTCTACGCCCTTCCCGGAGGGAGCTCCTACTCGGTCCCCGTCGAGACCATCCTCAGGGCCGACAGCTCGAGCTGGCTCCAGGTCACCGGTGTCGCCCCGGACATCTTCGTGCCGGCAACGCCGGAAGACTTCGCGGCCGGAAGGGATCCCATACTCGAGTTCGCGCTGCTCTGGGCGAGGGGCGCCGGGCCCGGCGCGCGGGCTAGTTGGACGTCAGGACCAGCACGTACTCGCCATTCGCGTGAGTGGTGATGTCCCTGACATAGCCGCCGACCTCGCATGACCTGGTGAGCCCCCAGAGAAGAGCGTCTACCTCCATGACCCTCGAGGTCCCGTCCTCGAGCACTGAGGCAACGTAGAATCTGGCGGTGGTGGGCGAGGCACACACGCAGCACGGGTGACCCTCGGCGGGAAGGGTGATCATCGCGGGCGTCAGGCCGAAACGGTCTCCGAGGGTGACTCGCCCGTTGCTCTGGGACCAGGCGGGGTGGGTGACGCAGTAGATGGAGGTGTCGGACAGCACGGCCACGTCGGAGCAGCTCCCGGGGAGCGGGATGCTCTGAGCGACGAAGCCTGCTACGTCCACGGTGTAGAGCACACCCAGGTCGGAGCAGACCGCGGCCAGATAGCCCGCCGGCCATCCGAAGAAGGCAAGCCCGGATGGCGTCCCATCGAGAGTCAACTCCCTGTATGCCGTGTTGTCGCTGGTCCATACCTCCCGGATCATGCAGTCGTAGGAGTCGGCTACATAGAGGCGTCCGGGAACCGTCGACCTGGACAGCGCGGCCGGTGACGGCCCCGCCGGGAACTGGTCCTCGAGGCCGCCCTGCGGGACACCGAACTCGAGGAGCTGCCCGAATCCCCCGACCAGGTAGACCTGCCCGACTCCGACCTGGGTCATCTCGTCGTATCCGGCAGAGAATGGCGGTCCGATCTGGTAGACCTCCTCGACTACCCTGTCCGCGGAGTTGACCCTGAACAGCGCGCCGGTCGTCGAGGCCACAAGGAACAGGCTGTTGCCGAGGGAGCACAGGCTTCGCCCCCCCTCGAAGCCTTCGATGCAGTCCACCTGGGCCATGTCTGAGGTCCTGATGATGCAGACGCCATAGGATCCTACGGAGCCGTACTCGACGACTTCGTGACAGCTCGAGACAAGGAGCGCAAGCGCCACGGGCAGAGCACGGGCCGGATAGCCGGCGCCCCGGAGGCCTACCATAGCGCCGTCAGCCTCAGGGCGAGGTGCCTCGCGGGCGACCACGCTCCGGGATTGCCCGCCGGGCCGCCGGGGTCGCCCTGCTCCAGGTAGTAACCCGCGTCGAAGATCCTGTCGAGGTTCCTCGCATCCAGCAGGTTGTAGACGGTGACCCCTGTGCGCAGCGTCAGCGGTCCTATCCAGAACGACCTGGCCACGCCCAGGTCGGTCTGCGTGGTGGAGGGGTACCTCATGGTGTTTATGTCGGGCACCAGCGATTCCCCCGGGGGCGGGCTGAAGGGGAAGCCGCTGCCATAGGCCCAGTCAAGCGTGACCTCTGTTCCCTCGAGGGGCCTGCAGCCCAGGACGGAAGGGCCCTCTCCCCTCGGGATCGAAAGGGTGGCATGGACTGTCGCCGCATGCCTCTGGTCCCAGTCCAGGTAGTTGTCCGTCGTCGGCTCGATCAGGTAGCCTCCCGCTCCGTACTGCCAGGCCTCCAGCGGGGAAGAGTACCTTCCCCTCGCGATGGTGTAGCAGTAGCTGGCGCTTCCCGATAGCGGTCCTTCCGGCAGACCCAGCAGCTTCAGCTCGAAGCCCCTCACCGTGGCATGGCTGTTGTCGTTCTCGTAGACGTAGTAGTACTCGAAGCCCTCGCTGTAGTGCTCCCCCGTGCGCACGAGGCCCGTGATGTCCTTGTAGAAGGCCGACAGAGCGATCGACGTGGTCTCGGAGATGCGGTGCCGGACGCCGGCCTCGTAGGCGACGGTCCTCTCCGCTTCGAGGTCGGGGTTCCCGACCAGGGAGTAGAGCCCCGAGATGTTGTAGTCGGTGCCGAAGTAGAGCTGGTTCAGGTTGGGCATCTGGAAGTAGTGGCCGTAGGTGGCGAAGAAGACGTCCCTTTCGGTGACGGGATGGGTCACCCCGAACCTGGGGCTTATCTGGTGCTTCGCCTCCGCTGTGCTCCAGCCGCCTCCGTCCGGATCGTAGCTGTCCGCGTTCGGCAGGAACAGGTCGAACCTGATCCCGGCATTCAGCACCATGCCGCTCCCCAGCTTCCAGGTGCTCCTGACGTAGGCCGCATGGGAGCTGGGGTATGCCCTCCACAGACTGACGTGGCAGTCGCCCTGGCTCTCGAGGTAGACGCTATAGTCGTAGACATCGTAGTAGCGGCTCTCGAGGCCGCCCTTGATCTCGAGGTCCTGACTGGCTCTCACGGTGATGTCCGTCTTGCCCGTGGACACCGTCGTTCTCGATTCCAGCCATACGTCGGGATGGACGCCCGAATGGTAGAAGCCCAGAGAGTCGGCGACCCGGGGCGTCGGATAGAACACGGTGGCCCAGTCACCGGGCGAGTAGGCCTCGCCGAAGTAGCCCCCGTCCGGATCCAGGATCCTCCGCCAGTGGCAGAACCTGGTCTGGTTGAGCCTGAAATCGAGGCAGACGTCATCGCCGAGCATCCGGGTCAGAGAGCCGGTGGCTCCTCCGGTCTCCAGGAACCGTATCGGCAGGGCGTAGTCCGGGTCACCGCCCAGATAGGGCTCGCCCTCGATGTATGCGGGCTCGTCGTAGCGCGACCATGCCCATTCGTCCCATCCGCTCTGCCTGTAGTTGTAGAAGCCGAGCAGAGAGAGCCTGGTGGACGCCGAGGGGCGGGAGGTGATCTTGAGGGAGCCCGAGAAGAAGTTCTGCCAGTTGTTCTCCCAGTTGTCCCTGCTGTCGCGGAGATCGCGGCCGCTTCGCATGTAGCGCAGCGAGCCGAAGACGGTGACCTCGCCCGGAAGCTCCGCCCCCAGAGCCGGGAGGAGCAGCCCGGTGATCGGCTCGGGGCCGCCCAGGGCGCACTCGACGTCGATCGCGTTACTTCTGTAGCTGTCGTTCTCCGAGGGCTCGGAGTAGTTCCGGGCGATGTTCTCGTACCCGAACTCGGTCATGTCTCCCCCGCGGACGTAGAGCTCACCCTCGAGCTCCCTGCCCCCCTCTCGGGTGACCATGCTCACCACCCCGGACATCGCGTTGCCGTACTCCGCATCGATACCGCCGGTCGTCAGGGATGTCTGGGAGAGAGCGCTGAGCGGCACGGTCGATGCGTAGGAGTAGTCGAGCGGAGAGCGGCTGGGGATCCCGTCGAGCAGGAAGGCCACCTCCCCCGGCCGTCCGCCCCTGACATGCATGGCTCCCTGGCGCGTGACGATGCCGGGCTGCCTGCCGAGCACGTCCAGGATATCCGGTACAGGCATCAGTCTGAGCTCGGTGAGATCCAGCACGTGGATCGTCGAGGGCACGTTCTCGAGTATCAGGTTCCGCCTGTCCGTCACCTGGATCACCGTGTGGCCCGCGGGCGACACCGCCAGCTCGAAGCTCTCGACCGTCGTCTGGTCGGTGAGTATCCGGATGCCCTGCTTCGTCACCGTCGTCATCCCGACCATCCTGGCGGACACCGAGTAGGTGCCGGGGGGAACGGCGTAGACGAAGAACTCCCCGTTCTGGTCGGTGAACGCGCCCAGCGGCGTTCCCTCGATGACGATGGTGGCCCCCGGCAGCGGCTCGCCGTCCTCGCCCGAGACCCTCCCGGCAAGGGCGCCCGTCGTTCCAGCCTCGGAAACGGCTGCAAGCACGAGGGGAATAGCGACAAACGCCAGCCTGAGCAGGAGAGTGGAGGGAGCCCGAGTGACTGCCATTCCCTGCCTCCTCACCTTGGTCCGCCGGGGTCCGCGGTCCTTCAGGATTCAAAGCTACCGGGTGACGGCGGTTCGAACAAGCGAGATCGAATCCCGCCGGTCCAGCCGCCTGGCTGACCGACAAGAGCCTGTCGGACATTCAGATCGAGCGTGATTGCCGCAGAGGTTGACGAAACCCGTATGGAACCCCAGGCTCCTTCTCGTGTTAGAGATTTACACTTGATCGAACCGAAAGGAGTCTTCGAATGATGAGAGCCGTAGTGGCGATCCTCGTGCTGTTCGCTCTGGCCTCGGCTGACCTGGTGCCCGGCAGGGTAAGGGACACCTGGGTCGAGGCCCCCGAGGTCACCCAGGCCCGCGAGCGCCAGACCAGCATGTTCCCCGGCGTTCCGGACCGTGACGCACAGGTGCTGTTCATCTTCAGCGGGATGGATTTCACCAGTGAGTTCGCCTGGGGCGACGTCTACTGGAACCCGACAGAGGAGCTCTATCCCAGCACCTGGTCATACGATACGATAGAGCCCTCGAGCACCGAGCCTCCGGGCAGTCCCTACCACTGGAACGGTGGCCTGGGCACGGCCTGCGACAACCTGGGCGTTACCTGGGAGTGGTACGCAACCTACGATGCTGCGGAGTACTATCAGAACATCCCCGATGCCGCGACCCTTGCCAACTACGATGTCGTGTTCTTTCACACGTTCGACTACTGGTGGAGCGACGTCGAGGCGGTGTCCGCCGACTCGAGGGCCATTCTGGAGACCTACATGAACGCCGGCGGGACCGTGGTCCTGATCGGTCAGGACATCCACTACAGCGGTGTGCCCGGTAGCTGGCTCAACACCTGGTTCGGATGCGGCACCATCGTGGACGATGTCGTGAACGGTGAAGCGACCGCTCCCGCGTCGGGCGAGTCCGGCACCTTCCTGGCCGGCTGGAGCGGAACGGCCCAGCAGACCAACTTCTCCAACTCCAATCCCTTCTTCGTCGACGACGTCGCCACCAACGGCCTGCTCGGAGACGGCGGGAGCAACCAGTATGCCTCGTACCTCGACGCGGAGGGCAGGATCTACTCGACCTTCGAGTTCGAGGCCTGCTCCTCGAGCGAGACCGAGGCGATCATGGAAGAGATACTGGACTGGCTCGGGATCCTGTCTCTGGATACCGATACCTGGGGCGGGATCAAGGTCAGCTTCTAGGACCTGTTCTCAGAAGGACCCGCCAGGGCGGGGGGAGCGGCTGCTCCGTCCGCCCTTCTCGATGCGGATGGCTCAGGCCGGTGGCGCGGAAGTCTCCGCAAGCCCGGCCTCCTCGACCGGCTCAGGGCCTGCCGCGAGAGAGACCGAGGCCGGAGTCGGTCAGCTCGAGAAGCTCCCTGGGATAGGGCTCGAAGTAGGCCTGCGAGAGCAGGTAGTCGTTCCCGAAGCGGACCGCCCAGGATCTCAGCATCGAGCAGCAGGCACTGAGGGGGAGCCGTCCCTGGCGGTACTCCTCCAGGCTGTCCAAGAAGAAGGCCTTTTCCCCGGGGGACAACATCTTCTTCATGTGCCCCATCGCATGTAGCAGCACGTCTACGTTCGCGGCGCTCCTGGAGGGCCTGGCCAGCGCTGCCCGCAGCGCCGTCCCGTAGTCATCCAGCACGCCGGCGGCCTTCCTTCGCTCGGGGTTGGCCGCGATCTTCCCGAGCCTCTCGAGGTGGACCCGGCCCTGGGCGAGAAGCAGGAGCTTCAGCCGGGCGTGCAGCTCGACCAGAGCGCCGATCCTGCCCGAAGACGCGCAGGCCTCGACGGTCTCCCTGAATCGTGCGAGCGTGAAGACAGAGGTCAGCCAGTGCTCCCTCAGCCGGAAGTTCAGCATGCGCCCCTCATGGGTCACCGGGAGCTCCGGAAAGGCGGCAAGGACCGCGGCGCCGAACAGGCCCGGAGCACGACCCAGGATCGCAGATCCCCGTTCTGCCCCGGAGCGCACCTTCGCGTCGTGTATGCCGCAGGAAGGAGACCGGGACTTCAGCAGGAAGCCATCCGTAGCAGGGGAAAGGGCTCCGAGGAACCGGCTGCAGAACTCATGCATGGTCCGCGTGAGGTCGCGCCCCGTGGATAGCTGAACCAGACGCGGCTCTCCGGACGGTGCCGTGCGGACCAGGCTGATGGGGTCTCGCGGCACCCCGAGCCCGATCTCCAGCTCCGGGCAGACGGGGATGAGATCCGCGAAGGGCTGCAGCCTCTTCACGATCGGCGCGGATATGGCGAGGCCGTTGTACCTGCAGCTATCGATCTCCAGGCATCGGCTCAGCACGAGTGTCGGCCTCTGGAAGTGGCTCCTCCCGTGTCCGGGTCTTGCGGACGCAGTCATCCGGTCGTATCTCCCTCCCTGTCTCCCGCCGTTGCGGGAAGAGCGAACCCCCACCCGGAGGAGCGATGATCACAGGCTTGATGGACAGCCCTGCCTTCGCCTACGCGGTGCTTCCCGCAGCGATCTTCCTGGCCCGCATCGTAGACGTCTCGATCGGGACAGTCAGGATAATACTGACCGGTAAGGGAATGCGCTATCTGGCTCCCCTGCTGGGGTTCGTGGAGGTTCTCATCTGGCTTCTCGCCATCGGCCAGATCATGCAGAACCTCAGCAACTGGCTGTGCTACGTTGCCTACGCCGCCGGATTCGCTACCGGGAACTTCGTGGGCATCCTGATCGAGGGAAGGCTGGCCCTCGGGGTGGCTCTGGTCAGGATCATCGTTCCCGGCGACCCGGAGCGCCTGCTGGAGTACCTGAAAGAGAGCCGCTTCAGGACGACCAGGGTGCCGGCGGAGGGCGAGATGGGACCCGTCGAGATCATCTTCACGGTCGTGAGCAGGAAGCAGCTTCCGGAGGTCGAGTCGGTGATCCGCCGCTTCAACCCGAAGGCGTTCTATACCGTGGAGGACGTCAGGTCCGCCGCCGGGGTCCGCAGCGGCCTCGCCGTTTCCGCGTCCTCCAGCAAGCGGGCCGCCCGGGCGCGGAGAGCCAGGAAGGGCAAGTAGAGAGGGAGCCGGCCGCGGCCAGGGCGGGGCCTAGAGCCTGTTGAGAAAGGCCTCGCAGCTCCGCAGGCGCCTGGAGGGATCGTGTGAGAGCGCCTCCGTCAGGACCTCCTGCAGCCACGCAGGCACCTGGGGGTTGACCTCCCTTGCGGGAGGAAGGGGCTTCCTGAGGACGACACGCATAACGTCCTGCTCCGTTATCTCGTCCAGAGCCAGAGGCATGGGCCCCACCAGGGTCTTGTAGAGCACCATCCCGATCGAGTAGACGTCCGTTCTGGCATCCACCACTCCCTCCAGGAGGTACTCGGGAGCCATGTAGCAGAGAAGGCGGGCGGGAAGATGGGGGCTGCTCGCTGTGCCGAAAGAGAGACCTCCGGCAACGCCCAGATCCGCGATCTTGATGTCCCCCTGCTGGCCTACGAATATGTTGCCGGGAGAGATGTCGCCGTGGATCAGCCCCTTGCCGTGAACGTAGTTCATGCCCTTCAGGACCTCACGCACGATCTGGATGGCGCGCGTGTGCGGCATGGCCTGGGGCGGCGAGCCCAGAAGGCGCGAGAGCGGCGTGCCCTCCATGTACTCCATTATCACGGCGAGCTGGCCCTGGACCTCCCCGAACTCGAGAAGCCGGCAGAGGGTGACATGGTGCAGCGTGGCGACCTTCCGCATCTCGCGGGAGAAGCGGTCCTTGGCCCGCCTGGAATCCACGAGGCCCTCGGGCATGACCCTTATGGCCACCCTGTGTCCGTCTTGCTTCCGTGTGCCGCTGTAAACGGGGCCGAAGGCTCCGTCACCGATCTTGCCCTCGATCTCGTAGTTGGTGAACTCCAACCCCATGGCCTGCGCCCCGTCCTCCTCCGGTAGCCCCGAGCTTCCGCGCGAGTGAACCTATAAACACATGGGGGCCGCCACCAGTCCCCCTCGATGCGGCCTCCGGGCGGATCAGTTGCCGAGGCCTCTGCCGAGCGCTATCACGATCAGAGCCACGATCGACACGATGAGCGCCGTCCTGGCCCTGCGTGGGTAGTCCTGCTTCATGATGATGTAGTAGACGATCCCTGCGGGGAAGAAGAGCAAGAAGAGACAACCCAGGGCAGCCGGCAGCCTGTCGGGCTTGTCGTGGTAGTGGTGGATCTCCCTGATCACGACCGGGGCTTGCCCGGTCCTCTCCGGTGCAGGGGAGGGACCTCCGCCAAGCTCGTCGGCCAGGAAGCTCGACCCGCAATAGGAGCAGATGCAGGCTCCGTCACTGCCCACCGATACGCCGGCTCCGCAGTTGGGGCACTTCACGGGGTCACTGCTTCCCGCCGCCACTGTCAGGAGCGAGCTCACGTATCATGCCAGCCCACTCGGGGAACCTGTTCACGAGGCCATCCGGGTTCCCGGGCTGCCAGTCGGCGGGATCGAAGCCGGGCGCCATGGTAGTACCCATCAGCGCAAGCCTGCCGCCCTTCCTTAGCCTCGAGCCCTGCCAGGTGCCCGCAGGCACCAGGACCTGGTGGTTGTGGCCCAGAGCGAGCTCCGATCCCAGCACCAGCAGCCTGCTGCTGCCGTCCTCGAGCAGGAGCAGCATCTCCACCGGATCGCCCGAGTAGAAGTGGTAGAGCTCGTCGGCCGTGAGTCGGTGGATGGCCGAGTGCGAGTCCGGCGTGAGAAGATAGTAGATGGCTGTGAGCAGGGACCTGTCGGCGGACTCGAGCCTGGTCCCGGACCTGTAGGTCTCCCTGTAGAAGCCGCCCTCGAACGGCAGGGGCCTGAGCCCCAGCATCTCTATGATCTCGTCCGGGCCCATGTCCATGGAAGGGTCCTCCTGTCAAGCCGGGTCGGTGAGGATTGTCTTGCCCTTCCGTCCCTCTGTCAAGCAGAGCACCGCGGTCGGTTGCATACACGGCCGGCGATGAGCAGAGTAGGATGATCGTGCTTGCCCCGCCGGAAGAACAGGAAGTGGAGGATGGTCCGAGATGCGTTACAGGGAGTTTCCCTACATGCAGCTTGCCAAGCAGCTCGCGCACTCCTACGGTCATCTCAGGCAGGATTACGTCTTCATGGCCTCGAACCAGCCGGCCGAGCCATCCCCCGAGGAGCTGGGGATAGAGCTGGAGAAGGCCGACCTCACCTGGAAAGACCCCTACACGCCCCCCGAGGTCCGCGAGGCCCTGTCCAGCCACTACGGAGTCAGGCCGGATCAGGTGATGAGCGTGGTGGGGGGCAGCAGCTTCGGAAACTTCCTCTACTGCAGCCTGGTTCTGGGCGAGGGCGGGCACGTCGTGGTGGAGACGCCCGTCTACGACGCTCTCCCGGGAGTGGCCGAGGCCATGGGCTGCTCCATCGACCTCCTCGAGAGGCGGGCGGACGCCGGCTTCGACATCGATATCGACCGCCTGGACGCGCTGGCTCGCAACGACACTGCCCTGGTGATGCTGACCAATCCCCATAACCCCTCTGGAGTGGAGCTATCGGAGGAGAGGACGATCGAGCTGGGCGAATGGAGCGCGAGAAGGGGGATCCCTGTACTCTTGGACGAGGTGTATCTCGACCATGTGCCGGATCGCAAGGCAGCGGCTGCCTACGGTACGGGGCTGGTCCATACGGGCTCGCTGACCAAGGTGTACGGCATCGGGACCTGGCGCTTCGGCTGGATCATCGCCGACGAGAAGACGGTGATGAGATGCGAGCGCTTCTACGACCTGATGGGCGTCTCCATGCCGACCATCGTCGACTGGCTGGCCAGGGGCGTCCTGAGGGAGCTTCCCGCCATGCGGCGCAGGATCTACCGCTCCTACGACGAGCGAAAGGCCATGGTGGCGGACTCGGTGACAAGGATGGGGCTCTCCTGGGTCGAGCCCCGCTACTGCCCCTTCGGTCTGCTTCGGTTGCCCGAAGGCGTGGACGACGTGGAGTACTGCAGGATGCTGCGTGACGATCACCATGTGCTGCTTGCGCCCGGCAGCTTTTTCAGGGCTCCGGGCAGTGTACGGGTTGGCTGGACCGTGACGCCCGAGCAGCTCAGGACCGGTCTGGATGCGATCGAGTCGACTCTGAGCTAGGCGCTCTCCAGCAACCTCCCCAGCTCTCTCACCAGGCTCTCGGCTCCTGCCATCACCTGAGCGGGGCCATTGGCAAGCATGTAGGCCGGGGTCGTCACGACTCTCCTGGTCTCGTCCACGACGGAGCTATCCACGGGGCAGTCTACGTGGACGGCGCCCATCTTCTCAAGAGCCGACGCTGTTCCCCTGTCCGTCCCGATCGTCAGCCTGACGCCATTGCCGAGGCACCTTGCCAGTATCACGGGGGCTATGCACATGGCTGCGATCGGCTTGCCGTCATCAGAGGCTCTCCTCACCAGTTTCTCGATCTCCGGGAGGACGCCGCAGGAAGCACCCTCCTCGGCGAAGCTGCAGCGGTTGGTCGCGGCGCCGAAGCCTCCCGGGAACACAACCGCGTCGTAGTCTTCCGGTCGCAGCCTCGAAAGAGGGCGGATCTCGCCCCTGGCGATCCTGGCCGACTCGCGGAGCACGTTGCGCCTCTCCCCTTCCGCAGGCTGACCCGAAAGGTGGTCCACCGTTGCGGCCTGATCGACGTCCGGAGCCGTGAAGACCACTTCATAGCCTGCCCTGTCGAGAGCGATTATCGCGGACACGGCTTCGTGTATCTCCGACCCGTCCTTCACGCCGGAGCCGCTGAGGACCACTGCGACTCTTCTTCTCGCTGCCATTCTGCTACCCCCTTCACCGCCGGGAGTGCCGGCGGGACTTCCCTCTCATGGCAGGACTATCCTGCCCATGGTGCTGCTGTCCCACCAGAGAGGGTAGCTCCAGGAGGCCAGCTCCCCCTCTTGCGAAGCTGCGAACACGTGCGCGCGCACAACCGAGCCGTCATCGCGCCCCAGCCCCTCGAGGGGCGCGCCCAGCTCCACCGACCAGAAGCCCCCGGCCTCTCCCGGGTCGACCTCCACGACCCAACCCTCTCCCGGATCGCCCAGGTTCTCCCGGCCGTCAGTGAACCTCGAGGAGACCTCTCCGGGCCTCGAAACCCTGATGTAGGCGAAGCAGCCGCCGGCTTCGAGGCAGAAAGTGATCCTCTCACCCACTTCCCCGCTCTCCGGAAGCTGCGCCGCGGCAGCCTGCACACAGAGGTAGAGCATGGAGTCATCGGAAGCCGCGAACATGGCTACGCCGGAGTAGCTCGCAGGCTCGCCCTCTGCGTCCGCGAAGCGGTGCCCGACGGAGGAGTACTCCCCCTCGGAGGGCCTGCCGTCGAGGCGCACTCGATCTGACCGCGTTGCCTCGATGCTCATCTCCACCGGCCATTGGAACCCGAACGAGAGGTGCTTGTCGCGAGGCCCGTAGATAAGGGAAGCCTCGCAGCTTGGCGGCGGATAGGGACTGGACGTGGATGGGAGGCTGTAGCCCACCTCGAGCCGGACGGGAAGGTCCGGTTCAAGCTCCACCATCAGCGTATCGCTCTCGAACAGCCATTCCCCCGTGTCCAGGAACCTCAGGTTGAAGAGCCTCGTGACACCCGGCTCCTGCGGGGTCAGTATCATGCCGGCGACGCCCGACCCGCATTCGAGGGGCTCCAGATCTATCATCCTGCTCGAGTAACGGAAGGCCATGCATTGCTCCGCCGGGGTGTTCAGGCCCTCGCCGTGAGCGTGGTAGGCCTCGAGGACCGCCACGGAGACGCTGTCGGGCAGGATCGTCAGCCAGGCCACCTGGTCGAAGGTCGCCTGGTCCGGACCAGTCACGGAGTTGCCGGCCCCGGACGGCCCGGCGGCCATGTAGAGCACGCCGTCTCTCCTGTCTGCCGCGAATGCGTGTATGTGTCCGCATATGACAGCCTCCACGTCGTGCTCCAGCATCAGCTCGTGGAAAGAGCCTGCCGCCGCGCTGTCCTGGTCTACCATCATCGAGAAGGGCTTGTGGGTGATCAGCAGCACGGTTCGCTCTCGCGCCAGCCCGGCCAGCGCATCCCGCAGCCACCGCATGGCGGGACCATCGACGTAGTCGGGCAGCGTGGAGCTGTCCCAGACAACGAAGACGACCTCCCCGTGCTCCTCGACATGGCTGGCCTCGACCCCGGTGATCTCCTCCCAGAGCTCGCGCGAGTCCCCGTCCCAGATGTCGTGGTTGCCGGGAACCCACACCAGATGGTGATTGGAGAGGATGGGACCCATCATCGAGAGCACGTGCTCCCATTGCGCGGCCGCCGTGCTCGAGTCGCAGTAGCCGTCGATGAAGTCGCCCACGCTGAGGACCAGGTCCGGCCGCATCAGTGCTATGGTGGAGACAGCTCGCGCGAAGTCGCCATCATCGGGACTGCCCGTTCTGTCACCCAGCACGGCGACCCGGAGCGGGTATGCCGCGGACGAGCCGGCGAGGATCACAAGGACAAGAGAGACGGACAGATGCGCAGACCTCACACCGGAACCTCTTTCCCCGCCAGGATGGCTGACTATTGCAGTCGGCCGATCGAATACAGAGATTTGGTTCGAATCTAGGCCCGCAAGCTCGATCGAGAAAGGGTGTTCCGCATGAGGAAGAGCGTGACTGGAGCGGCCGGCTCCCGGACGCGCCGCGCGCTGCCGGCCGTCGCCGTAAGCCTCGCACTCGCCGTGCTCGTCGGGTGCCAGTACGGACTGCTCCAGCCGGCGCACAATCTCGGCGAGGGCCGCTACGTGTTCCGGGGAGGGCTCTGGCTCCCGGCCTTCCTGGACCCCGATGACAGGAAGCAGGCCGAGGAGACGCGTCAGGACTACCTCGAGGTCTTTCCGGGCGGCAGCTTCATGATAGGCGCTACTGACAGGATAGACTTGGGGTTCAGCTTCATGTCCTATGGGCTGGGACCCCAGTTCCGCATAGGGGCCCTGCCTCCGGAGGACCCTCTCGCGCTGTGCGGCATGCTCGACGTGAACTACGTCATCCCGGTGAAGGTCATCAGCCCCAGGCTGAGTCTGATGGCGGGAAGGAAGCTGGGCTACCGGTTCGAGGTCTACGGGGGCTACCAGGTGGGGTACGGCCCCGACCTCGCGAACCTCCCGGAGCTTCCCGACAGCGACGAGACCGATTGGGACTCGGTGGAGAACGACTCCTTCCACGGGATCACGATCGGGTGCTACTACGAGATAAAGACCGAGGAGGAAGGGGAGGGATACGGCTGGCTCGTGCCGGAGGCCATAGCGATCGAGTTCACGATGCCTCTGGGTTTCGAAAGGCCAGTCATCATCACCGGCCTCGGGGTCACCTACTGAGGAGAGCCCCCTCAAGCTCGAGCAGGCTTCTCTTGATGTCCGTTCCCCAGGCGTAGCCCCCCACGCCGCCAGTGGCGGGGGTCACCCTGTGACAGGGCACCAGAACGGCAATCCTGTTGGCTGCGCAGGCCCTTCCGGCGGCTCGTGACGCGCCGGGGCTGCCGGCCGCTGCGGCCAGCTCCGCGTAGCTGAGCGTCGTTCCCCACGGGATCTGCCTGATCGCCTGCCAGGCCCTGGTTGTGAACCCGGTGGAGCCGAGCGGCTCGATGAGGTCGGTGAAACCGACTGGCTGGCCTTGGAAGTATGCATCGAGGCGCCTCCTCAGGGCGCAGTCCGGAAGCTCCGGCAGGCAAGCGGACCTGGTGAATGCCGCGCCCCTGACCAGGCCGTCACTGAGGCGAATGGAGAGCACTCCTGGTCCGGAGCGATAGATCAGCTCGGCGTTCATGCTCCTCCGTCGAGAGGCTCGGCCGCTCCCGGGGCTTGTCCGGCCCGTGCCACAGGCGTAGTATCCTGCGATGCCGACGACGAGGATCATCTACGACATGCACGTCCATACGTCAAACTCCCCGGACGCCGACTTCCCGGAGAGCCTCCTGGCGTCGAGGGCTGCCGATGCCGGCCTGAGCGGTGTGGGTTTCGTCGCCCACGTGGACTACCATCCCAGAGACTTCTGCTACGCCTGGTTCGATGCCGCCCGCTACGACGAGGCTTTCGCGAAGGCCGTCGAATCACGCGGATCGGACGGCCCGGTGCTGCTCAAGGGCATAGAGATCGGCGAGCCCCACAGGTTCGGCGAGCGGGCTATGGAGGCCGCGTCGGGCTACGACTATGACTTCGTCGTCGGGGCGCTCCACTGGGTGGGTGAGGAGCTGGTGCTGGAGAAGGAGCCCTTCGAGGCCCGTGCGGATCCCATGGGGCTGGTGGAGGAGTACCTCCGGCAGAGCATCGAGATGGTGGAGACCGGAGGATTCGACGTGCTGGCGCATCTCGGGATATTCAGGCGCGGCATGACACAGGCAGGGCTCGATCTCCGGGAGCTGGACGAGACGAGGCTCTTCCCGGACCTCGTGAGGCAGCTCCTGTCCTCGATGGTGGAGCGCGGAGTGGCCCTGGAGCTCAACACCTCGGGGCTTCGAAGGGACGAGAGAGTGACCTACCCGGTGCCACCCGTGCTCGCGCTCTACAGGAGCCTGGGAGGCACCCGGGTGACGCTGGGGTCGGACACTCATCGCGATCCATGGGTCTTCTACGGCCTTGGCGAAGGCGTGGACATGCTGCTGGAGGCGGGCTTCGGCACCGCTCTCCTCTACCGCCGGGGCGAGCCCGTCGAGTATCCCCTTCGCTAGACCCGCGGCCCGGACCGGGCTATCTTGACCGGGAAGGATCTTCCCGTTCACCCGATCCAATCAGGGAGAGGCGGTATGACCATCGAGTTCCCGAGCGACGTGGACATAGCACGAGGAGCGAAGCTCAAAGACATCATCGAGATAGCTGCTCTGCTCGACCTGGGCGGGGACGACCTGGACGTCTACGGCAGCCACAAGGCCAAGATCCGCCTGAAGGCCCTCGAGAAGGCGGATCTGCGGGAGCCGGGGAACCTCATCCTGGTGTCGGCCATGACACCGACGCCTGCGGGTGAGGGCAAGACCACCACCAGCATCGGCCTGACCCAGGGCCTCGCCGCGCTGGGGAAGTCCGTCTGCTGTGCCATCAGGCAGCCATCGCTGGGGCCCGTGTTCGGTAGGAAGGGCGGCGCCACCGGGGGTGGCTACTCGCAGCTCGTGCCGATGGAGGACATCAACCTGCACTTCACCGGCGATTTCCATGCCGTGACTGCCGCGCACAATCTCCTCGCCGCCGCGATAGACAACCACCTCTACTGGAAGGACGTGTCCGGGCTCGATCCGCGCACGGTGACCTTCAGGAGGGTGCTGGACGTCAACGACAGGGCGCTTCGCGACATCGTGATCGGACTCGGCGGAAGGACCCAGGGAGTGCCCAGGGAGACGGGATTCGACATAACTGCGGCCAGCGAGGTGATGGCGATACTGGCTCTCTCGAAGGACCTCGACGATCTAAAGCAGCGGCTGGACCGGATCTACATCGGCATGACCTATGACAAGGAGCCGATGACCGCCGGCAGCATACAGGTGAGCGGCGCGATGGCCCTGCTTCTTCGGGACGCCATAAAGCCGAACCTCGTCCAGACGCTCGAAGGGGCTCCCGCTCTCGTCCATACCGGTCCCTTCGCCAACATAGCACACGGGTGCAGCTCGCTCCTGGCCACCAGGATGGCCCTGGCCTTCGCGGACTACGCGGTGACGGAGGCGGGATTCGGCTTCGACCTCGGGGCCGAGAAGTTCTTCGACATAAAGTGCGTCTACGGCGGCCTCTGCACGAACCTCGTCGTGCTGGTGGCAACCTGCAGGGCCCTCAAGATGCACGGAGGAGTCGGGAGGAAGGAGTTGGACGAGGCCAACCCCGATGCGGTGGCTGCGGGCCTGCCGAACCTCGACAAGCACCTCGAGAACATCCGTCGGTTCGGGGTTCCGGCCGTGGTGTGCCTCAACAGGTTTGCCACCGACAGCGACGAGGAGCTGAAGGTGGTCCTCGATCACTGCGACGGCCTCGGCGTCCCTGCGGCGGTGGGGGACGGCTTTGCCAGTGGCGGAGATGGCATGCGGGATCTGGCCGAGATGGTGGTGGACAGGACATCCTCCTGCAAGAGCGACTTCAGGCCGCTCTACGACTGGAGCTGGCCCGTGGAGAAGAAGATCTTCACGGTAGCGAGCCAGATCTACGGCGCGGAGCATGCCGACTACACCTCCACCGCGCAGAAGGACCTCGAGATGATCCGCAGGTTCGGCTACGACAAGCTGCCGGTCTGCATCGCGAAGACACAGAAGTCCCTCTCGGACAATCCGGAGCTCCTCGGCAGACCCAAGGACTTCGTCATCACTGTCAGGGAGGTGGAGATCGCGGCGGGAGCAGGCTTCCTGATCCCGATAACCGGGGAGATCATGAGAATGCCCGGGCTTCCCAGGAACCCGAACGCCGTGGACGTGGACGTGGACTCGGAGGGCAACGCGATCAACCTGTTCTGATGCGATGTGGCCCAAGCTGCTCGAGCACATGAGCTTAGTGTCGAAGGACTTGACCGTGAGCCTCGGAGATTTAGATTACCTACCGGTAAGTAAGGCAGCTTCCATGTAGTGTTCCACACAGCGGCTTGAAAGAGCGTGTCAGTTGTCAGCCCCGACGCCCCTGGAGCAGGACACCAAGCACGTCATTCTGGGCGCCCTTATCGGGCTGCTTGGACGCAAGCCCTGCTCCAGCATCACGATGAGCGAGATCGCGCAGAAGTGCGGCCTGACCAAGCCCGCGATCTACTACCATTTCGGGAGCAAGAAGGGGTTGTTCGTGGCCCTGGCGCAGACCGTCCTGGAAGAGGTCTCGAAGGAGATCGACGCTATCGTCCAGACCGCGGGCACGCTGAGGGAGATCCTGGTCCGCATGGCCGCCAGGAGAATCGAGGCCATCAAGGACAGGCCCGATCTTGTGAGGGCTCACATCGCCCTGATACTGGATCCGGGCATCCGTCTCATGATCGACAGGCTTCAGGACGAGATCTCGGACATGATGCTCCGCAAGCTGACTCCGCTCTTCGAGGAAGCCAGGAAGAGCGGGGAGATACGCGGCGATGTGGACCCCGGGCTGGTGCTGACCATGCATCACGGAGCCCTCAACGCTTACGTCGTCAAGCTGCTCCATGGTCAGCCGGTCAGCGATGTGACGCCCGATCCCGAGAGCATGATCGACCTTATCTACAGGGGGCTGGGCGCCGGGGGCACGGGCGGGCCCCGCGGCGGAGAACGGGAAGGGAGTGCGGACGGATGAGCAAGGCAGTCGCCGTGGCAGTGCTGGCGATCACGGGGCTGTCGTGGTCGGTGGATCTCGAGCAGGCCGTGGGCATGGCCCTCAGCAACCGGGGGGACGTGGAGGCTGCGGCCCATGCTCTTCATGGCTCCGAGTGGAGCGAGAGAGGCGCGAGGTACTGGTTCCTGCCCTCGATCTACGGCAGCCTCACGTTCCTTCATGACTACGACGTGCAGGAGATAGAGGTCCCCGGCGTGGGGTCTTTCTCGATGGGTCCCGAGTGGATCTCCGATGCGGGGATCACAGTCGATGTCCCTCTCTTCGTGCCTCAGGGCCCGGCCGGGTACAGGCTGGCATCACGTTCCTCGGGCCTGGCCGGGGTGGAGCTGGACGCGACGAGACAGAATGCCATCCTGGACGTGATACGCGCCTTCTACGGGCTGCTGCTGGCCAGAGAGATGGTCGCGGTCTCCGAGGAGGCTCTCGCCATCGCCGAGGAGGGCTACAATCTGGCGGCCATTCGCTACGAGGCCGGGGCCATCTCGAGGTTCGAGCTGCTCCAGAGCCGCGTGGCATGGGAGAACAGGAAGCCCGAGGCCATTGCGGCCCAGAGCCAGCTCGAGAGCGCCAGAGCCGGGCTGCGGACGGCGATGGGCCTGGACATCGCCACCCCGCTCGATGCAGAGGGCTGCCTCGAGGACTGCCTGCCGCTGGACGTTCCCTCGACTCTGGAGGAGGCCGTCACGCTGATGAGCCGGAACAGCCCCGAGCTCGCCCTGGCCGAGGGGAGCAGGAGCATCGCTTCCGCGAGCGTGGACATGCAGAGGGCGTCTCTGCTCCCCAGCCTCTTCCTGCAGGCCAGCTATGGCTTCCAGGCTCAGAGGTCCGACTGGCACTTCAGCACGGACGACTACGAGCGAGATCTCAACCTCATGCTGGTTCTGCAGGTGCCCATCTTCAACGGCCTGAACGATATATCTTCCTACAACGCAGCCCGATACGACAGACTGGCTGCCGATGCCGGGTCGGAGGCGATGGAACAGGCGTCCGGCCTCTCCCTCGTGCAGGGCTGGAACGGCCTCGAGGAGTCCCGTGAGAGGGTCGAGGCCACGAGCCACACCCTGTCGCAGGCCGAGGAGGCGGCGGGCATCGCCACCGTGTCCTACGAGGCTGGCACGATAACCAGGCTGGACATGGACCAGGCCTTCCTGGCCCTGACCTCGGCGCGGACCAACTACGCCTCGGCCCTGTACAGCCTCAGGCTGAGCGAGGCCGGACTCGCGCGATCCATGGGAACCCTGGATCAACTGGATTTCGTCGAAGTGACGCATGCCCCAATAGAATGATCGGGAGAGTAGACGGGATGAGAAACAGACCCCTGGAGACGACCTTCGCCATCATGGCGTCCTGTTCGATGCTCATTGCCTCGGCCGCATGTGGCCCACCGCCACCTCCGCCCGAGAGACCCGTTCCGGTCAGGGCAGCCGAGGCGACGGGCCAGACGATCTCGCGCGAGGTCTACGCCAACTCGAGACTCGAAGGGATCGAGGAGGCGCTGATCTACGCCAGCATGCCAGGGAGGATCCTCGAGGTCCTCGTCAGCGAGGGGGACAGCGTGGAGGCCGGGCAGAAGCTGGTGAGGCTCGATACCGATCAGCAGACCACTGCGGGGACGTCGGCTGCCCTTGCGGCCATTAGCGCCGCGCGAGCCAATGCCGACAACGCCGGTCAGAACCTGGAGAGGATGGAGACCCTCTTCCAGGCGGGCGCCGTGAGCGAGCAGCAGCTCGATGCCGCGAGGACGGGAGCGGAGGCCGCCCAGGCCCAGCTCAACCAGGCCTACGCGGGCTACAACCAGGCCGAGAGCGTGAGGGACAATGCAGTGATCGAGGCCCCGTTCACGGGCAGGATCGGAAGGGTCTGGGCCAGAGCAGGCAACACGGCCTCGGGGCAGCCTCTGGTCTCGATCTCCAACGCCGAGGGGATCGTGGCCGAGGCGCTGCTTCCCGAGTCGGACATCTACTCCCTCAGGGTCGGGCTTCCGGCCTACATCTCGGTCACTGCTCTGCAGGGCCAGTCCTTCCCGGGCATCGTCACCGCAGTATCCCCGACGGTGGACCCTGTCAGCGGCCTGGTCCCCGTGGAGGTTCGCTTCGACAACCCCGATCAGCTTCTGAGGCCCGGGATGACATGCAGGGTGAGCATCATGACCGAGACCTCGACCGATGCGGTGGTGGTTCCCGAGAGCGTTCTGAGAAGGACGCGCGACGGCTACGAGATCGCGATCGTCGAGGACGGAGCCGCGGTGATACGGGCGGTCGAGACTGGGATCCGCACCGCCGGAATGGTCGAGATAACTGAAGGGGTGGAGTTCGGTGACTCCGTAATAGTCAGGGGCCAGAACAGGGTCTCGGACGGGTCCCTCGTGGAGGTCGTGGAAAGATGAGCCTCCCGGGCCTCTCGGTACGCAGACGCATAACCTTCATCATGGTCTTCATCTTCGTGCTCGGTGTCGGCCTCTTCGGGCTCACCCAGCTCGGAGTCGATCTCTACCCCGACCTCCAGTTCCCGATGATCTTCATGGTGAGCCAGCTTCAGGGTGCGGGAGCCGAGGAGATGGAGACCCTGGTGACCGACATCCTCGAGGAGGCGGCAGCCAGGGTCAAGAACGTCCGGAAGGTCTCCTCCAGCTCGAGTCCGGGCATCAGCAGCGTCATCGCGGAGTTCAGTTGGGGCTACGACCTCAACCAGGCCGAGACCGACCTGAGGCGCGTTCTGGATCTCTACGAGGACTTCCTGCCGGAGGATGCCAGCAAGCCCTTCGTGCTGGCGCTGGACCCCAGTGCCCAGCCCGTGATGTTCATCTCCTTCACCAGCGACGTTCTCAACGACTTCGATCTGAGAGAGATGGTCGAGGAGGAGATAGAGCCTCTGATCAACAGGATCGATGGCGTCGGCTCCACCATGACTCAGGGGGGACTGGAGCGCCAGATAAGGGTGGAGGTCGATCCGGTCAGGCTCGCCGAGAGCGGCGTGTCGCTCACGGCCGTCGTGGGTGCTCTCGGGGCGGTCAGGAACGACCAGCCTGCTGGAGCCGTCGAGGCGGGCGGCATGAAGATCAACGTGCGCGTCGAATCCGCCTACCACTCGGTCGAGGAGATAGAGCAGCTCGTCGTCGGGTACGGACCCGGAGGCCCGGTCATGCTGAGGGACGTGTCGGAGGTCTACGACGGGACGATGGAGATAGTCGACCATGTCAGGGTGGACGGCAAGTCAGCCGTGATCCTCTTCATCATGAAGCGGTCGGATGCGAACACGGTGAACGTCTGCCGTGCCGTCTCCGCGGAGCTGGGGGACATTTCCGGGCGCTACGCCGGCCTCTTCGACCTGTTCGTTCTCTGGGACCAGTCCGAGTTCATTACCGACTCCATAGGCAACCTCTCTCAGACAGCCGTCCAGGCCTTCATCATCGCGGTGCTGGTCCTGCTGTTCTTCCTCCGGTCCTGGCGGAGCTCGATAATCGTCGGCATCTCGATCCCCCTGTCGGTAGTGGCAACTTTCGCGGTCATGTACTTCTTCGAGGTGGACATCAACTTCATATCCCTGGCGGGCCTAGCGCTTGCCGTGGGCATGCTCGTGGACAACTCGATAGTGGTGCTGGAGAGCATCTTCAGGTACAGGGAAAGCGGTGAGGCCGGCCCGGATGCCTCCGTGAAGGGCTCGATGGAGGTGGGAATGGCGATAACCGCCTCCACGCTGACCACTCTGGCGGTGTTCGTTCCCATCCTGTTCGTTCCGGGCCTGTCCGGCCAGCTCTTCCGCGACATGAGCCTGACCATAAGCTTCAGCCTGCTCGTCTCCCTGTTCGTTGCGCTGAGCCTGGTGCCTCTGCTGACCTCCAGGGCGAAGAAGCTCGAGCCCAGGAAGGGCAGGCTCGCCGCGCTCATCGGCGGCAGGATAGACGCCATCAACAGCCGATACAACCGAGCGGTCACCTGGACCGTCGGTCACAGGAAGCTGGTGATCTGGTCGACCATCGGGCTCTTCGTGCTCTCGCTGCTGATGCTGCGATTCGTTCCGACCGACTTC
>JAFGKQ010000295.1 GCA_016928495.1 Candidatus Fermentibacterales bacterium | reverse complement strand
TGCCTCGACGAGAGGGTGCTGATAGATGCGGGGGTGCGGAAGGCCAGGGGGTTGGTTTCGGTTCTGCCCGATGCCAGCTCCAACCTCTACCTCACCCTGACGGCAGCCCTGGCGAACAGCCGTCTCAGGATAGTCAGCAGGGCTGTGGATGCGGGAAGCCAGGACAAGCTGGCCTTCGTGGGCGCTGCCGATTCCGTCACTCCGTCCTCGACGGCGGGACGGAGGATGGTCGCGGAGATGATGTCCGGAGAGACCACCGGGTTCCTGCAGGAGATGCTCGAGGACACGGGAGGGGGCTACAGGGTCGAGGAGTGCCGCGTGACGGACGGGTGCGGCGCCGTGGGCAAGAGCCTGGGTGAGCTGCGAATATCCAGCAGGGCGGGCGTGGCCGTGTTCGCCATCGTAACCGCCGACGGAGAAACGGTCTTCAACCCTCCGGGGGACAGGATACTCCGCGGAGGAGACGTTCTGCTGGGACTGGCCAGCCCGCGCAGGATCCTGAAGGTTGCCAGGATCGTGGCTTCGGGCAGGGCGGGGCACTGGTGGAAGAGGAGCAGGAAGCGCCCATCGGAGGACGAGGGATGAGCGATCCCCAGGATTCCCCGCAGGTCTCCTACATAGTCTGTGGCGCGGGCCGCACCGGCTCCACGATCGCTCTCATGCTGGCCAGAAGGGGCTTCAGGACCGCCGTGCTGGACTGCTCTGCCGAACGGCTCGAGAAGCTCGATGAGAACGAGTCGCTGCCGACCATGCAGGGCGACTGCCTGGAGGACGATGTGCTCAGCTCCTCCGGGGTCGCCGCGGCGCGGGGGCTCTTCGCCACCCTTCCCCAGGACAGGGACAACGTATTCCTCGTCCTCTCCGCCAAGCGACTGAGCCCCACGATCAGGGTAGTCTCACGCTGCGTAGACCCGGAAACCACGAGGAAGCTCCGCCTGGTAGGGGCCGACAGGATCGTGACGCAGAGCGAGGTCGAGGGCCTCAGGCTGTCGAGCCAGCTCGTTCGGCCCGACGTGGTGAGGTTCCTGGACATCCTCCTGTACTCCACCGAAGAGGAGGGGATAAGGTACCGCCGCATCGCGGTTCCGGATTCCAGCCCGGCCGAGGGCTCCAGCATAGGCGAGTTGCAGCTCGGCAGGCGGACAGGTGTCGTCATAGCCGCCCTCAGGAAGGCCAGCGGCAGGATGATCTACAGCCCGAGGGCCAGGCTGAGGGTGGATGCGGGAGATCAGCTCATCGCCTTCGCGACCACAGCCGACGCGCAGGCGATGGAGAAGGCGCTCGCCGAGGGCCCGGTCGAGCAGCGAAGACGCTGGTGGAGAAGAAGGGGCAGGTAGCGCCGCAGGCTTCACCCCCGTGTGTTGGTCGGGGCGGCCGGATTCGAACCGGCGACCCCCTGCTCCCAAAGCAGGTGCGCTACCGGGCTGCGCTACGCCCCGCCGAAGCAGAATACTACGCCCGGGGCTGACACTCCGCAACCGCTCTGCCGCAATTCGTTGACCCGATTGCCGCTACACTCCATAATGACACCACGGCAGATGCTGAACGGGCTTTCAGGATGCGCCTGTCCCGGAAGCTGACGCAGACAAGGCGCTGGAACGGAGCAGGAATGTCGCCCAGAGATGCTGATCGCAGCGCTTCCCGGCGAGCGGCCCGTGCGAGCCTGATCGTCATCGTTCCGCTCATGATCATGTTCTCGGGGTCCCTCGCCGGCCCTCACGGCAGGTCCGTGCGGGTCGCTCCCGTGACACTGGAGGAGGTGCGCAGGCTCCGTGGCATGGGACTCGATCTCGAGTCCTGGCGCGGCTCGAGGGCGAGGTTCTACGCGAGCCCGGACCAGGAGGAGCTCCTGTTCCACCTCGGCTATCTTCCCCTGCCCGAGGTCAGGCTCGAGCCGCTGGTGCCCTATCCGACCCTTACGGACGTATACGACTCGATGGACTCCGTCCTGACGGCTCATCCCGATATCTGCCACGGTGTCGTGCTCGGGACCAGTGTGGAGGGCAGACCGATCCGGGCAGTGGTGGTCTCGGACCATCCCGGGGTGGAGGAGGTGGAGCCAGAGCTCAGGATAACCGGTGCGATACACGGTGACGAGCCTGCTTCGACCACGGTCACCATCTACTTCCTGAAGAGCCTGACCGACAACTACGGGACAAGCCCCATGTGCACCCACCTCGTGGATGCTGCCGAGACCTGGGTCGTCCCCGTCGTCAACCCCGACGGCTACTACGCTGATGAGCGCTACAACGCCAACCTGGTGGACCTAAACAGGAACCTGAGCTACATGTGGGAGTCGAGCTCCTATTCGGGCCCCTACCCCTTCTCAGAGCCCGAGACCCGGGCCGTCAGGGATCTGACGATGCTCTCCTGGCCGGACATCGAGAACTTCGAGAACCCGTTCTCCACCGGTCTGTCGCTGCACGGCGGCGAGGCCTGCTTCAACTACGTCTGGAACTACTCCTCCGACCCTGTCCCCGACACGCTCGAGATCGTCGACATGGCGGCGGACTACGCCAGCCTGTGCACGGTGCCGGGCTTCTGGGTCACGGAGGGCTGGGCCTGGTACGTGGTCAACGGCGACGTCAACGACTGGAGCTACGGCGAATGCGGCACCATCGACCACACCATAGAGGTGCACCAGGACAAGCATGTCTCCGACTGGCCGGCGGTCAACGCTGCTCACTACATGGCGATCCTCGACTTCTTCACCTCCTCGACCCACGGGCTCTGGGGAACCGTCACCACCGTCGGCGGAGACCCTCTGGACGCCCTGATCTCCATAGGCTTCTCCGGAGACGACCCGGGTGACTCCGAGCCCCTCAGGTTCTGCCGGACCGACGTGCTCGAGGGCGACTACCACAGGTGCGTGATTCCCGGCACCTACGACGTTACCGCTTCCGTGGAGGGCTACGCCCCGAAGACCGTCTACGGCGTCGCAGTAGGGGAGGGCGAGGACGTCGAGGTGAGCTTCGTCTTCGGCACCGGCATCTCAGGTGCCGGAGCCTGTGGACCGAATCCGGCGATCGCCGTGGCGGCGAACCCGGCCACCTCCGTATGCCGGCTGCGGTACGACACTGGCGGAGCGCCCGCCGATATTCGTATATATGACGCTCTCGGCAGACTGGTGCTCACTGCCGGGGTTCAGGCCGGGATCGGCGAGTATGCCTGGGACAGGGGGCAAGCGGGCCGGGCAGGCGTCCCGGACGGCGTCTACTACGCCCGTCTGGAAACTGCCGGCGGTTGCGCGACTACCTCGCTCGTCCTGGTGCACTGACGGCAGCAGGGTTTTCCCCTTCGGGGGCCGAAGCACAAAGGGAAGGCAGAATCCCCAGATGGCTCACAAGAAGTCCTCCAGCAGCTCCAGGAACGGACGCGACAGCGCGGGCAGAAGGCTCGGCGTCAAGGCCTCCGCGGGCAGGATCGTCCAGGCAGGCTCGATCATTATCAGGCAGAGGGGCACTGTCGTCCACCCGGGTCCCAACGTCGGCAGGGGCCGCGATGACACGCTCTTCGCGAGGATTGACGGGCGGGTCTCGTTCTACGACAGGGGAAGCCGGAAATACGCGAGCGTGGAACCCGTCGGGGAGTAGTGCCAACGGGACCTTCTGCCTCCAGCCACTCATGACCAGCCGGAACACGACCCTACGCTCATGATCGAGGCCGACTTCCTGGTTTATCACGCCGGACAGCTCGTTACGCTGAAGGGACCCCCCGGCCCTCGCAGGGGCCCGATCTCGCCCTCGTCCCTCAGCATCCTGCCGGACGGAGCAATGGCTGCAAGGGCCGGGCGCATCGTATGGACCGGACCTACGGACAGCGCCGCGAGGGAAGTAGGGCTGCTCCCATCGGCCGCCGAGCAGGATGCCGGGGGCCGCGTCGTCACGCCCGGCTGGGTGGACTCTCACACGCATCCCGTCTTCCATGGGACGAGACAGGAGGAGTTCGCCATGAGGGCGGCCGGCGCCGACTATGAGGAGATAGCCGGAGCGGGCGGGGGCATTCTCAACAGCGTCCGGAGAACGAGACTGGCCACCTCGGACCAGCTAGAGTCGACGATGCTGCTGCACGCATCCAACATGCTGCGCTTCGGTACGACAACTCTCGAAGCAAAGAGTGGTTACGGGCTTGACCTTGATTCGGAGCTGAGGTCTCTCGAAGCGATCGCGAGCGTGTCCAGGTCCAGCTCCCAGACCATTCTCGCCACCTTCATGGGCGCCCACGAGGTGCCGGAGGAGTACAGGGGAAGACCCGACGCCGCGGCGGACTACCTGGCCTATCTCGTCGACACCGTTCTTCCCGTGGTGAAGGAGAGGGGCCTCGCGAGGTTCGTGGACATCTTCTGCGAGAAGGGGGTCTTCTCGCCCGAGCAGAGCAGGTGGTTCCTGGAGCGGGCCTCCGCGATGGGCTTCGAGCTGAGGATGCACGCCGACGAGTTCCACGACTCCGGAGGCGCGGCGCTTGCTGCGGAGCTGGGCGCCCTGAGCGCGGATCATCTTCTCTGCGTCTCGAATGCCGGTATCCGGGCCCTGGCCTCTTCCGCGACGGTTGCCACTCTGCTGCCCGGCACCGCCTTCTTCCTCGGCAAGCCCTACCCTCCGGCCAGGGAGCTGCTCGATGCTGGAGCAGCCGTCGCTCTCGCCACGGACTTCAACCCCGGGAGCTGCTTCTGCGAGTCCATGCCTTTCATGGTCAGCCTGGCCGTCTGCCAGGTCGGAATGACAATCGAGGAAGCCCTCGTGGCAGCTACGGTCAATGGCGCTGCGGCCCTTGGCGTTGCGGACACGAAGGGCTCGCTGGAGCCGGGCAAGGATGCCGACTTCGTAATTTGGAATCTGGACGACTACAGGAGCATAGCTTACCATCTTGCAGTACCGGATGTTGAGGCTGTATATACGAGCGCACAACAGGCGGTTCCGCGAGCGTCCGGGAGGGCCTCCGGAGACCCGAAGACAGGCGCATAGATGACCGACGTCTCCCTGAAGAAGAAGGCGCACGAGCTTCTGCAGAAAGGGCGGCTGGACAGCGCTCTCCGTGCCTTCGAGCAACTCCTCAAGAGCGATCCTGAGGAGGCGTCCGTGCACAACAGCATCGGCGACGTCCTGCTCAAGATGGACCGCAAGGAGGAGGCGCTGGGCAAGTTCGTGACCGCTGCGGAGCTCTACCTGCAGGACGGCCTGCACGCGGTGGCTCTTACCGTAGCGAGGAAAGCCATAAGGGTCGACCCGGAGTTCGACCACGCACACTACCTCATGGGGCGGTGCTTCGTGGAGCAGGCCAAGAACGGCAATGCTCGCAAGGAGTACGTCAGGTTCCTCAAGAGCAAGCCGGACATCAGGGCCTCCGAGACCCTTGCTGCCCTCAGGGCTCTCATCGACCTCGATCCCGACAATCCCGCCTGGGTGCCTCACCTCGCCAGGGCCGCCTACGTGCAGAAGAACGAGAGCATGCTGGACCTCTGCGTATCGATGGCTGCCGAGAGAGGCTACAAGGACCATCAGAAGCTCGTGAGGATGCTCGACGAGCTTCGGGCCGAGCTGGAGCCGGACGAGCTGTCTCCCGAGGAGGAGAGGCTTATCGAGAGCGTTCACTTCGACTCCTCGGACATGCTCGAGTCCGCGGCTGCGGCACCGGAGGAGAGCGACCTGGAGCAGCTCGAGGAGATCGCGGAAGAGGATCTGCTGGAGGAGCCGGAGCCCTTCGAAGAGGAGACCGACGAGCTGGCCCTCGACGAGGAGGAGCTCCAGGAGGAGGCCGAGGAGGAGCTCCCGAAGAGGAGGAGGCTGGGCGAGTACTTCGTGGCGGACGGCCTCCTCATGGCCAGCGACGTCCTGAGGGCACTGGAGGTGCAGGCCAACCGGGAGGACCGTCCCAGGCTGGGCGACGTCCTCGTGGAGATGGGGCTGGTCTCGGTCCGTCAGGTGCGGGAGGCTCTCTCGAGACAGGTCGCCGACCTCCGCAGGAGGCTCGACCGGAACCCCACCGACGCCCTCGGATTCGTCGAGCTCGGCAACATCCTCATCGATATCGGCGACTTCTACGGAGCCGTCGAGGCCTACCTCAAGGCTGCCGACGTCTACCGGCAGAGCAACAGGGACGGAATGGTGTTCGAGCTGCTCGAGGGAGTCCTGGACATCTGCCCGGAGTCCCTTTCCGCGGCGAGGGAGCTGGTCAGGATCAGGCATGCCCACGGCCCCGAGGGGCAGGCCAGGGCTCTCTACCGACTGGCGGTCGCCTTCCTCCTCAACGAGAGCAGGCCCGAGGCAATAGCCGCTCTCGAGGCCTCGGTGGAGGCGGATCCTCGCTTCGAGATGGCCAGGACCCTGCTGGAGGGCATCAGACCCTCGTTCGAGGAGGACGAGGAGTACGCTGACATAGCTTCGATACTGGCCGACATCGACCGGATGTTCGACAGGGATGCCGCCCGTTCGCTTGCCGGCATGATCAGGGAGTTCAGGGAGGGCATAGCCACGGCGGTCAAGCCGGAGGACTACGCCACCCACTACGATCTCGGCATAGCCTACATGGAGATGGGTCTCCTCAGGGAGGCGATCTCGGAGTTCGAGCAGGTGCTCTCGTGCCCCAGCCTGCGGGTGAGCGCGAGGGAGATGCTCGGCCGCTGCTTCTTCCAGCTCAACCGCTACGATGATGCCGAAGAGGAGTTCCAGAAGGGCATGAGCCTGGCCGGCAAGGACCACGAGGCCCTGGTCGGCTTCCACGTTCACCTGGCCAAGGTCTACGCGGCGACCGGAAGAACGCACCAGGCCTCGCAGGAGATGAAGGCCGCGAAGCATCTCGACCCGGTTCTCTCCGAGATCAAGGAGCGTCTGGAGTAGCGACTCCGGTGGCCGCTCCCAGGGCTTCACACCCCTCACACCCGCGCGTTCTGAAGGTCACCCGGGGCTCTCCGGCCTCTCGAGCCGGAGTCCGACCGGGTGACAGGCTGATGGCTTGCTGCGGCGAGCGGGTCGAAGACTGGCTCTGCTTCGCGGTTGCCGCTTCCGGGCGGGTCAGGATCGACCTGCTGGTGGAGCGAAGGGGGGGGATCGTCCGGCATCTGCGCCTGAGCCGCCAGCCAGGCGCGGAATGGGGCCTCGTGCTGTCCGGGCAGGCCCCGGGCACCTGCAAGCACAGATGCATCTTCTGCTTCGTGGACCAGCTACCCGAACAGGGGCTGAGACCCGACCTCTACGTCCGCGATGACGACATCCTGCACTCCTTCTACTACGGCAACTTCGTGAGCCTCGATCCCGGACAGGCGGCTGTCGCTC
>JAFGKQ010000294.1 GCA_016928495.1 Candidatus Fermentibacterales bacterium | reverse complement strand
ATGATCGACGGCACCGGCATGTGCGGAGGCTGCAGGGTCACCGTGGGGGGCAGGACCTGTTTCGCGTGCGTCGACGGCCCGGAATTCGACGGGCACGAGGTCGACTACGACGAGCTCATCAGCAGACTGGCGGCCTACAGGGAGCACGAGTCCATGGCGAACGAGAGGTTCGCCGCGGAGTGCCGGATGCCGAGCTAGCCCGGGAGGACCCTCGGAACATGGACATGAAGGAAAGACTCCGGATCCCGCCTCAGGCGATGCCCGAACAGGACCCGGGAGAGAGGGTGCACAACGTCCTGGAGGTTCCTCTCGGATTCACGCCCGAGGCAGCGATCCGGGAGGCGCAGAGGTGCGTCCAGTGCAAGACCCCGTTCTGCGTCGAGGGCTGCCCTGTAGCCATCGATATCCCGGGCTTCGTGAAAGCGATTGAGGACGGGGACTTCGCCGGTGCCATCGCCATCATCAAGAAGAACAACCTGCTCCCTGCGGTCTGCGGAAGGGTCTGCCCGCAGGAGGAGCAGTGCCAGCTTCGCTGCGCCGTGGGCAAGGCGATGAGGGACCCTACCAAGGCCGTGGCCATAGGCAGGCTCGAGCGCTTCGTGGCTGACTGGGAGCGGGGGCAGGGGGAACAGGAGGTCCCGCCTCCGGCTCCCGCCACTGGCCGGAGGGTGGCCGTCGTGGGCTCCGGGCCCGCCGGGCTCACCGTGGCGGGAGATCTCGTCAGGATGGGGCACGCGGTCACGGTGTTCGAGGCGCTGCACAAGGCCGGGGGTGTTCTGGTCTACGGAATACCTGAGTTCCGCCTGCCGAAGGTGATAGTCCAGAAGGAAGTAGACTACCTCGAGAAGCTCGGGGTCGAGTTCCGCTACAACAGCGTCATAGGGCTCACACGAAGCGTGCAGGACGTTCTGGACGAGTACGATGCCATCTTCATAGGCACCGGGGCCGGGCTGCCCAAGTTCATGCGCGTGCCCGGAGAGAACCTGCTGGGCGTCTACTCCGCCAACGAGTATCTGACCAGAGCCAATCTCATGAGAGCCTATGAGTTCCCTGCCAGCGACACTCCCATCCTCAGGGCCAGCAAGGTTGCCACCGTCGGCGGGGGGAACGTGGCGATGGACTGCGCCAGGACCGCGCTTCGGCTGGGGGCCGAGAGATCTCTCATCGTCTACAGGAGATCCGAGGCCGAGATGCCCGCCAGGGTGGAAGAGGTACACCACGCAAGGGAGGAGGGTGTAGAGTTCAACCTGCTCCGCAATCCGGTGCGCGTCCTGGGCAACGACGAGGGATGGGTCTGCGGAATAGAGCTGATCGAGATGGAGCTGGGCGAGCCGGACGCATCCGGCAGACGCCGTCCCGTTCCCCGCGAGGGCTCGGAGTTCGTGGAGGAGGTAGACGCTGTCATCGTCGCAATTGGCAACAGCCCCAACCCGCTCGTTCCGAAGGCCTTTCCCGAGCTCGAGGTGACGACGTGGGGAGGCATCGTGGTCAACGAGGCCACCGGTCAGACGTCCGCGAGGGGCGTCTTTGCGGGCGGGGACATCGTTCTCGGAGCCGCCACCGTCATCCTCGCCATGGGCCACGGACGGATAGCCGCCAGGGCGATCGACGCATACCTGGCTACCGGGAGGTGGGAAGACCTGGAGGAGGTCGTGTCGGTGATGTCCGGGACACGGGAGAGTTAGAGACCGTCGTGGAGGGGTTTTTCGAGCTGAAGGGCAACTTGACTCGTTCCGGCGCCGACGGTAGCTTCACGCGCCATCCAGGCTCCAGACTTCCGTCAGAGACGATTCCGGACATCCAGGGAGGAATGCATTGAAGGGCCGTGTACTCATCATCGATGACGAGCCTGAGATAAGGCGCAACCTCACGGTGGGCCTTACGCAGGAGGACTACAGCGTAGTGGCCTGCCCTGACGGGATATCCGCCATTCACGAGCTGCAGAGGGCTCGCGAGAAGGGGATAGGCTACGACTATCTCGTGACGGATATCTTCATGCCGGACATAGACGGGCTGAAGATACTCAAGGTGATCAAGAACCAGTTCCCGGACCTGCCGGTTCTCGTGATAACCGGGTTCGGCGACGAGAGGCTGAAGCTCACTGCCCTCTCGGAGCACAACACCGGCTATCTGGACAAGCCGTTCGAGATACCCGACCTGGTCGGGGCGCTGGACGAGCTGTCACCCGGCGAGACGACTCTCGAGCCGGAGTCGGGGATGGCTGCGGCCCCCGAGAGGGACTCGATGAGGGAGTCCGTCAGCGCCTATCTGACAGTCAGGATAACCGACCAGTCTCGCTGCATGGAGATCTTCTCCGAGCTCTACGCCATGGAGGGGGTCCAGTCCTGCGATGCGGTCAGGGGCGACGTCGACATCATCCTGCTCGCACAGGCATCCAGCCGGGAGGGGATAGACAGGCTCTTCGAGTACGTGAAGAAGATGGACGGCGTCGAGGTGGTGTCGCTCTCCCGGGTCGAGAGACCCAGGCTGGACCGCGACGTAGGCGAGTTCGTCGAGGTCTACCAGAAGGCCGTGAAGCAGAGCGCCCAGGAGGGCATCCATCGGCAGCCGGGCACGACCAGCTACATCATTGTGGACGTCGACAGGGACGCGATCCAGCAGATCTTCACGACCGTCTTCTTTGTGGACGAGGTCATCTTCTGCGACGTGATCGACGGCGGGTCCAGGCTGGTCGGGATGATAACCGGCCAGGGGGCGATGGGTCGGACACCGCGAGTCATAGAGAAGCTCAACCAGATCGATGGTGTTCTCCGGGTGCGTGAGGCCAAGGTCATAAGGCTGATGGAGGACTAGGGCCCCGCGTCGCGCCCGGGTTGCTCCCGAGCCTCCCGGGCGGGTGAAGGGAGTGATGGCTACGGCTCTGGCAACCAGGGAAGACTTTACATACCGCCTCTGGCGCTACGACGGAGCTCCCGGGGAGCTGATCCCGCTGCTCCAGTCGGCTCAGGACCACTTCGGCTACATCCCAAGGCGCGCCATCAGCCACATCTCCGGCGTCACCAACATCCCGGAGTCCACCGTCTACGGGGTCATAACGTTCTACAGCCAGTTCCGGCTGCAACCGATGGGCAAGCACATGGTTCGGCTATGCGACGGCACCGCCTGCCACGTCGCGGGCTCAGCGATGCTCATAGACTCCATCCAGGACGAGCTCGGGGTCGAGGTGGGCGATACCAGCGAGGACGGGCTTTTCACTCTGTTCACGGTCGCCTGTCTCGGCTGCTGCTCGCTGGCTCCGGTCATGATGGTGAACGATGACACCTATGGCAGGCTCACCCCCGCCTCGGCCAGGAAGATCCTGAGAGACCTCAGGCGCCGGGAGGGAAGGTCGAGGAAGGAAGCGGCAGCGCCGGAGGCATGACGGCGCCCCGCTCGCTCCGGATGTTGGCATGGCGTTTCGACCGCAACGCAACTGAGTGGAGTCCCGATCAATGACGAGAGTGATAGTGGGCATGGGCACCTGTGGGCTGTCCGCCGGCGCCCAGCAGGTCTACGACAGCCTGGAGGAGCTGTGCGGCCAGCGGGAGGGCCTGTTCGAGCTGGGCCGCACCGGCTGCATAGGGATGTGCTACCGGGAGCCTCTGGTGGAGGTCAGGCAGGATGACGGCGCCCGGTTCGTGTACGGGGGAGTCGATCCCGATCTTGCCGGCAGGATAGTCGAGGAGCACGTAGCCGGAGGCAGGGTGCTGGAGGAGCACCTGGCGGTTGCGCTCGAGAGCGGCGCCGGGGCTCCGGAAGGAACCGAGACCGGCTTCCTGGGATCACAGAACCGGATCGTGCTTCGCAACTGCGGCACCATAGACCCCGAGCGCATCGAGGACTACACGTCGACTCCGGAGGGCTACAAAGCCCTTCGCAGGGCCCTCTTCGAGATGACACCCGGGAGCATCATCCAGGAGGTCAAGGACTCGGGGCTCCGGGGCAGAGGCGGGGCCGGGTTCCCGACAGGCCTGAAGTGGTCCTTCGCGGCCGGCAACGAATCGGATGTCAAGTACGTGGTCTGCAACGCCGACGAGGGAGACCCCGGCGCGTTCATGGACCGCTCGGTGCTGGAGGGCGATCCCCACTCCGTGATCGAAGGCATGATCATCTGCGCCCGGGCCATTGGCGCGAGCTCGGGCTACATCTACTGCCGCGCGGAGTACCCGCTGGCCATACGCAGGCTCACCATCGCGCTCGACCAGGCCAGGGCGAACGACTTCCTGGGCCCTGACATCCTGGGATCGGGCTTCGGCTTCGACATCAGGATCAAGCAGGGAGCGGGTGCCTTCGTCTGCGGCGAGGAGACGGCGCTCTTCGCCTCGATAGAGGGTGAGCGGGGCATGCCCAGGATCCGCCCTCCCTTCCCCGCGGAGAAGGGCCTCTGGGGGAAGCCGACGAACAACAACAACGTGGAGACCTACGCCAACGTGCCCTGGATAATCGTCAACGGGGCGTCCGCCTACTCGGCCCTGGGAACCGAGAAGAGCAGGGGCACCAAGGTGTTCGCGCTCGCCGGCAAGATAAGGCGGGGCGGGCTGGCCGAGGTCGAGATGGGCACCACGATCAACGACTTGGTCTTCCGCATCGGCGGCGGGATCATCGGCGATCGGGAGTTCAAGGCGGTCCAGATGGGCGGCCCTTCCGGCGGCTGCATACCCAGCAGCCTGGGAAACACCCCCGTCGATTTCGAGAGCATCCCGAGCACGGGCGCGATAATGGGCTCCGGCGGCATGGTCGTGATGGACGACACGACCTGCATGGTCGAGATCGCGAGGTTCTTCCTCGACTTCACGCAGAAGGAGTCCTGCGGCAAGTGCACCTTCTGCAGGGTGGGCACCCTGAGGATGCTGGAGATACTCGAGAGGATAACCAAGGGCGAGGGCAGGATAGAGGACCTGGACAAGCTGGAGAAGCTGGCCAGACAGATAAGGGAATCGAGCCTCTGCGGCCTGGGGCAGACCGCTCCCAACCCGGTCCTCACCACTCTCAAGTACTACAGGGACGAGTACAGGGCCCACATAGAGGATCACAGGTGCCCGGCGAAGAGCTGCCTTGCGCTTGTGGACTTCTTCATAGACGCGGAGAAATGCGTTGGGTGCACGCTGTGCGCGAAGAACTGCCCCGTTGGCGCCATCACCGGCGAGGCCAAGAAGGCGCACGTGATAGACAACTCGATCTGCGTCAAGTGTGGCAAATGCATATCTAGCTGTAACTTCGGCGCAGTCTACAAGAACTGAGGGGAGGCGGCCATGGCAGACATCAACCTCAGGGTCAACGGTAGGCAGATCACGGCCGCCCCTGGCAAGACCATCCTGGACGTCGTCCACGAGCAGGAGCTGGACAGCATACCCGCGCTGTGTCACTCGCCCGAGCTGCCGCCCTACGGATCGTGCTTCCTGTGCGTGGTCGAGGTGAAAGGGAGATGGAACCTGCTCCCCGCGTGCGCCACGCGCGTAGCCGAGGGTATGGAGATCGAGACGAGGAGCGAGCGGGTGATCGAGGCAAGAAGGACGGCTCTCTCACTCCTTCTGTCGAACCACTATGCGGACTGCGTTTCCCCCTGCATGAGCGGTTGCCCTGCCGGCGTCGACGCACAGGGCTACATCGCCCTGGCCTCCATGGGGCTCTACCGGGAGGCGGTGGATCTCATAAGGCGGGTCAACCCGCTGCCGGCAGTCTGCGGAAGGGTCTGCGTGCGCAAGTGCGAGGTCGTGTGCCGCAGGGCGGACGTGGACTCCGCGGTCTCGATCAACGCCGTCAAGCGTTTCCTCACGGACCTGCCGGGGGTATATGAGGCCGCGCCCGAGCGGGAGCCCGACAGGGGGAAGAGCGTTGCGATAGTCGGAGGAGGGCCCGCAGGCCTCACCGCCGCCTGGTTCCTGGGTCTCAGGGGCTACAGCCCCGTAGTCTACGAGGCAATGGACCGGGCCGGGGGCATGCTGAGGTACGGCATACCCATCTACCGGCTGCCCGACGATGTGCTGGACGCCGAGATAGACTACATCCGCAGGGCGGGCGCCGAGATACGCACCGGTGTCCGGGTCGGACTCGACGTCACCCTGGAGGATCTCAGGAAACGACATGATGCCGTGTTCCTGGCCGCGGGGGCCTGGAAGGGCAAGCCCATGCGGGTGGAGGGCGAGTTCGAGACCAGTGGTGTCGTCAGCGGCGCCGAGTTCCTTGTCGAGAAGGCCGACGACCCCTCCCCGCTGCAGGGCACGGTGGTCGTGGTCGGCGGCGGCAACACCGCCATGGACGCGGCGCGCACCTCCTGGAGGCTCGGCGCGGATAAGGTCATCGTGCTCTACCGGCGGACCAGGGCCGAGATGCCCGCGGACGAGATGGAGATAGAGGACTGCCTTCACGAGGGCATCGAGATCATGGAGCTGGCCGCCCCCGTCGGCATAGTCTCGGACGAGGGCTCGCGGCTCCGCGCTCTCAGGTGCATAAGGATGAAGCTCGGTGAGCCCGACTCGTCCGGCAGGCGCAGGCCGGTGCCCCTCGAGGGCTCGGAGTTCGACCTGCCCTGCGATCTGGCGATCGCAGCGATCGGTCAGGACACGCTCCTGGACGGGCTCGTCAGGGTCATGGACGAGGACCTGGAGCTGACGAAGTGGAGCACCTACGTGGTGGACACGGCCACGATGAGGACCAACCTCGATGGTGTGTTCGCGGGCGGCGACGCGGCAGATGACGGTCCTACCGTAGTCATAGACGCGATCAGGGACGGAGGGAGAGCCGCCAGGGCCATCCACTCGTGGCTCAGCGGGGAGCCTCCGGAGCCCGCACCCTTCACCGTCGAGAAGGAGTTCTGGAGCAAGCCGGGGAAGGCGGAGCTGGGCGAGATACAGGAGAGCCCCAGGCACGAGGTCCATCAGATCCCTGTCGAGGAGAGACGCGGGAACTTCCTGGAGGTAGCCTCCGGGTTCGAGTATGAGGACATGATGCACGAGGCCGACAAGTGCCTCTCGTGCGGGTGCCTCCGCTACGGCGACTGCGCCCTTCGCCTCTACGCCGAGGAGTACGGCGTGGACATGGCCGAGTACGCGGGCTACGTCAGGAAGCACAGGGTGGATGACCGCCATCCCTACATCGTCTACGATCCCAACAAGTGCATCCTGTGCTCGAGATGCGTCAGGACCTGCTCGCGTGTGCTCCCCGTCTCTGCGCTCGGCCTGGTCAACAGGGGCTTCCGCACGGAGATGCGCCCGGCGATGAACGATCCGCTGGTAGAGACGAACTGCGTGAGCTGCGGCAACTGCGTCGATGCCTGCCCGACAGGGGCTCTGACCATCAAGCTGCCCTTCCCGGGAAGGGCCTGGCTGGACACGACCGACACGCCCGGCCACTGCGGCTTCTGCTCCCTGGCATGCCCACTGACCATCAGGAGCCTGGGCGGTGATCGGTACTACGTCGGACCCTCGGGAGTCCCGGGCGAGTATCTCTGCAGGTACGGCAGGTTCGGGATCGAGATCTTCCTGAAGCAGCCGCGGATCTCCGCTCCCACGATCAGAGCGGCTGAGTCCGTGAGACAGGTCAGCCTCGAGGAGGCCAGCGGGACGATCGCTGAGCGCATGAGAGCTGTCGCTGCCGAGCACGGTCCCGGGTCGCTGGCGGTTCTGGTCTCTCCTGAGCTGACGAACGAGGAGACCTGGCTGGCCTCCAGAATCGCCCGCGAGGGGCTGGGCACCGGCAACATCGGTTCCCTTTCGATCATGCTCACGGGCAACGAGTCCGGTGCCCTGGACGGGGTGCTGGGCCTGACCGCCTCCACCTGCGACAGGTCCGCTCTGCGTGACGCCGACCTCATCGTCTGCAACAACACCTCTACCGAGGCGGACCACCTGATACTGGCCGTGGAGATACAGGAGGCCGTCAGGCAAGGCGCACGGCTGGTCGTGGCAAGCTCCGTCCTGGACCAGGCCGACCTCATGCTGTCCGAAGTGGCAATGGACCCGATGAGGGGGCGCTCCTCGATCCTCTGGTCCGGCGTCATCGGCCGCCTTCTGGAAGACGGTGTCTTCGATCGGTCGGACGCGCGGTCCCTGGATGGCGGCGATCAGCTCCTGGCGTCGGTGATCTCCGATACCGCACAGGCTT
>JAFGKQ010000293.1 GCA_016928495.1 Candidatus Fermentibacterales bacterium | reverse complement strand
TCGCCGTCTTCTGGCACAGCTTCAGGGGAGAGTGCGAGGGGATCAGAACATCTGACGTGTACGAGGAGGAGCCTCCGTTCGGCATGTGCTCGGAATTCCTGACGGGCGGTGGGCCGCGGCCCCGGGGCCTTTCGGAGAAGGCTGAGGCCTATCTCGGCTGTCTGCTGGAGAGGAACGGGAAGGCCCTGCCGAACGGCGGCTGATGCCGCCCCCGCCGCACGCTCCTCGCTCTGACTGCGCTGAACACCAGGCCCTGTCGCTGACCGATGAGTCCGGGCAAGGAGGAGAGAAGGTGAAGGTGTCGATCAGCGTGAACGACGCCCCCTATGGAACGGAGAAGGCGTACAACGCCCTGAGGATGGCGATGGCGATCCGGAAGCAGGACGCGCAGGTGGAAGTCAGGGTGTTCCTGCTTGCGGACGGGGTGTTCTGCGGACTGCCGGGTCAGAAGACGCCCCATGGATACTACAACACAGAGCGGATGCTGAGATCAGTTATCAGACGTGGAGGAGAGGTCAGGGCCTGCGGCCTCTGCTCCGAGGCCCGCGGAACCGGCACGCTGGAGCTCATCGAGGGCATTCAGCCGAGCAACATGATGGAGTTCGCCCAATGGACGCTGGAATGTGAGAAGGCCATCACATTCTAGTCCGGTCACCCGAATCGATAGGCTGAACTGACAGCGACCTCGGGACTCACGCCGATGATGGCGCGGGTCTCAGGGCGCATCGTTCAGGAAGACCGACGGATCGAGCCGAGTTCCGAAGGAGCGTGAGCCTGATGCCCCCCGTAGCGAAGACAGTTCTGCTCTTGATGGCCTCCAACGTCTTCATGACCCTCGCCTGGTACGCGCATCTCAAGGAGCTGAGCCACAAGCCGTGGATTATCGCTGCACTGGCCAGCTGGGGAATCGCCCTGCTGGAGTATCTGCTACAGGTGCCCGCGAACCGGATCGGGCATTCCCAGATGAGCATCAGCCAGCTCAAGATCCTGCAGGAGGTCATCACGCTGAGCGTGTTCGTTCCGATCGCAACGCTGTACCTGGGTGAGCCACCGAAGCTCGACTATCTGTGGGCAGCCCTGTGCCTGTGCGGAGCGGTGTACTTCATGTTCAGGGGTGGGCTGGGTGTGCCGTAAGGCCTCACGGCGGATCGTGGGGATGGTGCGTCAGAGCCGCCCGCCGCTGTCCCTGTTGTCAGGAGCCATGAGAGAGTGTCCGGAGGGAGCGGGGTGCAGGGGCGAAGCCGCCTCGACCGTCGTCCGCCTGCCCCGTCGGGGTCGGTTATGCCGAGGATAGAGCCGTTCGAGAGACATGCCCGTGAGTACGACGACTGGTTCGACCGGAACGCCGGGCTCTACCGGGCCGAGCTGAAAGCTGTCCGCAGGCTGCTCCCGGGACCTGGAGCGGAGGGGATGGAGGTCGGCGTCGGATCCGGGATGTTCGCCGAACCGCTCGGGATAGGCATCGGGGTCGAGCCGTCACCCAGCATGGCGGAGAGGGCTGCGGCCCGGGGCATCGAGGTTCACCCGGGGGTTGCGGAAGACCTGCCTTTCCCGGACGGCAGGTTCGACTTCGTGCTGATGGTGACGACCATCTGCTTCGTGGACGACGTCGCCGTGTCATTCAGGGAGGCGGCGCGCGTGCTCAGGAACGGCGGCTCGATCATCGTGGGCTTCGTGGACCGGAACAGCGAGCTGGGCAGGCGCTATCTACTCAGGAGGGATGAGAGCAGGTTCTACGGAGAAGCCTCGTTCTACTCCACGCGGGAGGTGCTCGACTATCTCGAGGAGGCGGGGTTCAGCGTGACCGACACCGTCCAGGCTCTCATCCCGGGAGAGCCGCCGGAGAGCGTTCTCGAAGGCTCGGGAAGAGGGTCCTTCGTCGCGATCAGGGGCGAGAAGGGGCAGGGGAGCTCAGATTCACTCAGGCAGATGGCCGAAGACCCGGCTAGCTCCCGTGCTCCCCCAGCACCCCGGGGATGCGTATCGAGAACCTGCAGATCATGCTGCCGCTGAGGATGGACTCCTCCACCCTCACCTCCGCAGGGGCCCCGAAGATGCCCTCGTAGACGCCCTTGTACCAGCCCGCGCTGCAGCAGCAGTACTCCAGCGGGAAGGGTGCCCTCGTCTCCCTGACCAGCGGGCAGTAACAGGCGGCGATCTGCCTCTCTCGGGGCGTGGTTGCCGCTGAGAAGGCCTCCGGGTCTCGCGGCCTCCTGATCTCGATAATTGCGTCGCCATCGACGAACGGATCACCGAACCGGTCGGGGTTCTCCCGCATGGCCTCGAGCACGGTCTCCGGGCTGCCCGTTTCGCGATAGAGGTCGCGCATCGCGACTATGTCCGTATCGCCGAACTCCTCGGTGAAGACGCAGGAGCGCTCCAGCATTATCTCGCACCTCGGCTGCTCGTCGGGCACTTCCGTGGAGAGCCTCCGCTGCGCCTGCAGCGACCATTCCGCTATCCTGGCCAGGTCGTCCCGGAGATCGGTCCAGCCCCGGGTGACCCGGCAGCCAGCTCCGCTGCCTGCACGCCGGTCGATAGACGCCTCCCACTTCATCATCTTGTCTGCCAGCCAGCCCATGTGACCTCCCAGAACATGTGTTTCTTTGCTCGATCCGGCCCCTGATACCGTTGTGGTCCGGGCTCTCCGGTCCCTGCTGCGGCGCCGGGTTCGCTGTCCCGGACCCGTCAGGAACGGCCTCTCAGGGGCTCACCGGTGGAAACGCGAGAAGACAGGTGCCTTCGTATTCATCGCCCCATGCCCTGCCGAAGAGCCGGACCTGCCCGTCCTGCCCGGCGACCATGTTATAGATCTCCTCGTGATTGTGGGCCGGAATGCCGTAGGTCACTCTCTGCAGGACGTTGCCCCCGCCGTCGAGCAGGACCACGATGGCATCGTCGGCTCCCATGGGAGCGTCATCCCTCGCCTCGAAGCCCGCGAGGACGATCCGGTCCTCGCCGACGGCCAGTGCCGACCGCAGGTAGATCTGCTGGTAGCCTTCGTCCGGAGCGATCAGCCCCCTCCAGACCTCGTTGCCCGAAGAATCGGCCCTGACCACGAGCCCCATCTGGGGTCCCTCGAGGGGCCAGTGGGTGCCTGCGAAGATGAACCCGCCGGGCAGACCGCATGCACACGTGAACCTCGAGAAGCCCCCGATGTCGTAGCCCCGGTCCCACAGAGTCTCTCCGTCGTGATTCAGGCACCTGGCGAATGCCCGGGTCTCGAAGGATCCGGGCATGCGGCCCACCAGGACCACTCCCTGCTCACACGGGAGCGCTGCCAGGATCTCCTCGCCGGGCTCACCGAGGACCTCCCAGCCCGGCAGGCCGCCTTTTCCGAACGAGGCGACGCAGAAGCGCCCGTAGCCGTCGTCCCCATGCAGGTTGCCGACCAGCAGGAGGCCGGTCCCGGGGGTTTCCAGCAGGTCGACCAGGCCGACAAGGCCGACCTGAAGCTCTCTTCCCGTGTCAGCGGACCACAGCACCGAGCCGTCCGGCCCCAGCATCGCGACAGAGGTCTCCATGCTTCGGTAGTCCGACGGGAAGGCAGCGAGGTAGCCGCCCTCCGAGGCGGGGCGGACCATGCTGATGCTGGTGATCCTCTCGTCTTCTATCGTCACGGAGTCCACGCAGTCCCCGACCACGTAGAGGAGCACGCGGTGCCTGCCCGAAGGGCCATCCCACATGTAGCACCCCGCGAGGACTCTGCCTTCGCGATCGACAGCGGAGCAGGTGAGAGACCAGCCCTCTGGCGCATGGAGCTCCGCCGGCGAGAGGCCGGAGAGGCTGGGCATGGCAAGCAGCGATGCAGCCGCCAGGAAAACGTTCATTCGGACTCCCTGATGATCGGAGCGGGTGTCGTGCTTCCCGGGTGATTCTCTCTCTCAGGGAGGGCGCTGGCAAGCCTCGCTCCCGCTCCGCT
>JAFGKQ010000022.1 GCA_016928495.1 Candidatus Fermentibacterales bacterium | reverse complement strand
GGCAATGACCAGGAAGACGCTCAACAAGCTCTCGTTCTCCTATCGGGCGGCGGGGAGGGAGGCAGCAAAGGCCTCCCTCCCGCCGGTTCCCGGCCTGTCGTTTCCCCGACCCGTCAGAACGCCATGCCGAGGCTGGCTCTGTGGACCATCTCGAGCCTGCCCCAGTCAGCGTACGCGTAGTCGAGTGTTATCGTCTGGCCTCCGACCGGAATCCGGAACCCGGCACCGGCCGTGAGACCCTCCTCATCCGTGTTGACGCGGTAGCCGCCCCTGAGGGCAACCAGATCGTTGAACCAGTACTCGGCACCCACTCCGACCTGCTCCAGGTTGTCGTTGGGGTGGACTGCATCCACCGCGACGGTCATGAAGTGCGGACCTCTGTCCAGCACGTCCATCGCGAGCCCGAGACGGAAGGTCATGGGCATGGAGTAGGGCTGGTAGGTGTCCAGGGAGTCGCCTCCGCTGTAGTAGCTGTCGTACTCGCCGCCCGGGGTCAGCTCCCCGCCGAAGTGCTGGATCGTCATGCCGATCCTGAGGGTGCGGAACCCCGTGTTGTAGAGGGTGCCGAGATCGACGGCGATGCCTCCGGCCGAGATGTCATCCCACTGCTCCCTGACGTACTTGATGGTCACACCGGCGCTGAACCTGTCGGTCAGCATTCTCGAGAAAGAGAGGCCGGCGACCATGTCGGTGCAGGTGAAGGTCTCGCCGGTGCCGCCCGGGCTCTCGACGGTGGTGACGTCCATGTCGCCGGAGTTGAGCAGCCCGAACTGGAGCGCGAAGGTGCCGATGCCGGGGAACTCCCTGGAAACGGCCCCCGCCTCGTAGCGGATGCTCTCGAACCACTCGGTGTGCGTCACCTGAACCTGGGTGCCCTCGACCCTCACGAGGCATGCAGGGTTCCACCATGCGGCACTGGCATCGTCCGCGGTAGCGATGAAGGCTCCGCCCATCGCAGCGCCACGGGTGCCAAGGCCTATCTTGAGGAACTGCGCGCCCGAAGTCCCGACCTTGGCGAAAGCCGCGTCGGACTCCGCAGGGAACAGGAGGAGGGCGGCGACCGCGACGGTCAGGATTGTTCCTGATAGTGTTCTCATGGTCTCCTCACCTCCTACTTTATGATGGCGAACTTGCCGATGTAGTGGTCATCCTCGGTCTCGATGCGGAAGACGTACAGACCGGACATGACCTCCTGGTCGTTGCGGCTGACGAGGTCCCAGAACTCGGTCCCGCTGTCGCCGCCGTAGCTGCGGTGCTCCAGCGTGGCCACGTGATCGCCGCCCAGGGTGTAGATATAGATGTCGCACATCGCCGGCAGACCGGTGAAGGCGATCTTGTCGAAATAGGTCTGCTCCCAGGACACCGAGCCCCGGTAGGGGTTCGGAACCACCCGGACGTTGTCCAGGTTGCTCTGGGCGACCCAGCAGGGCACCACCTCGAGAGGCGAGCCCTGTATGGTCTGCTTGTAGTTCGACTTCACGCTCTCCACGCCGGTCTCGTCATCGAAGGCCACCACCGCGTAGAAGTAGGGGAAGCCGTTCACGACCGACTGGTCGCTGTAGCTGTAGGTCCCCGTGCCGGGAATCTCCTGTATCATCTCCCAGCCCGAGGGAATGAACGTCGAACGGTAGATCCTGTACCCGCCGAACGGCGAGTAGGACTCGGCGTCAGCGCTCCACTCCAGGTGCACCACTCCGTCGCCGGCCTCGTAGAACAGGACCGGCTGGGGAGGGAGCTTCGGAACGCCCCAACCGCCACCGCGGTAGTAGGCGTCGAGGAGGTTGTCGGCAACCTCCCGGGCACCGTCCAGTCCCTGGCCCACCAGCCAGCCGCCGACCAGCCTGAGCGTGTCCCCCTCGTAGAGGTCGACGTAGCCCATGGTCAGCAGGAAACGATAGTCGAACACCGGGTAGCCCAGGCCGTAGGGTACTTCGTGAACGACTGGCCACGGGCCCGGGTTCGCCGGCTCCAAGGCCTCGGGCGCCCCGGGATTGCCCACCCAGTCGCTCAGGTAGGCAGGACCGCTGTACTGCCCGCTGGCGTCAGGGTTCGCACCCGACATGTAGTCGTACTTCTCGACGTCAGTGCCCGGGTCGCTCTCCCAGTTCCACCAGGAGTGAGCCAGAGGAATCGGGTAGCCGTAGACGTCTATCGGCCTCTCTATCGTGCCGTCCGCTCTCTTGATCCAGTAGTCCAGAAGACGCCAGCAGACGAAGCCGTCGCAGCGAGGGCTGATGTCGGGCTCACCCGTGTCGTCCATAGAGCTGCCGGGAGAGTCCGAGTCCCACATGTAGGTCAGGTTCCGGGGCACCACCAGGTAGGTCGTGTCTCCCACCACGTGGGACCAGTAGCTCTCCGGCATCCCGTCCTCGAACAGGTAGAGCCCCGTGTTCGGCTCCATCGCGTAGATCGTGTCCGTGCCAACCACCTTCGCCAGGATCGTGAAGTGGTCGCTCACGCCGTTCTGGTCCGCGTCAGCGTCCGGAATGCCGTCGCTCCCCGTGTAGTTGTAGTAGTACCAGGGGCCATCCTCGCCCAGGTTCGGGTTCTGGGCGTAGGTGAAGCGGTCGTCCTCGCTGGCCGCGATTCCGTTGTCGAAAACGTACTCGAACGTCGCGTCCGGATCGTTGCACCAGATCGCATGGCCGTCGTAGAACACCATGTCGTCCAGGTTGCACTCCACCGGGTCCGCCCTGCCTACGTCGCAGTCGCCGCAGATGGCGACCATGAAACCGGTTAGCGGGACGTCCGGTACGATATTGCCCTCGAGGTCACCCGTGTGGTGAGTGATCCAGTAGTTGGTCACGATGAACTGGTTGTAGCCCGGCGTGCCCCAGTCGTAGTTCTCCTCGTAGGCCTGCATGCCGTAGGGGTTGGGGTTGTAGGTCAGGTACCAGTCATCGTAGCCGTAGTGCGTTTCCTCCAGGGCCACGGGGCCCGGGGCGACCTTCTCCGGGGGATGGATCTCGCTGGGGCGCAACTCCCAGTTGCCGTAGTCCGCGGCGCTGCACCACTTGGCCACGGAGTCCGGCCAGATTGTCACCGCACCATAGGAGGCGGTCCAGAAGCGCCCGTCCCAGAGGTAGCTGTTGCCCTCTCCGGCCGGCCACTCCATCCCCGGGTAGTCCTCCCACGGGTCTCCATAGGTCCCCATGTTCAGCACGGCCGACCAGCAATCGTTCAGATTGTGCAGCAGCCACGTAGCAGACGGCCGCGCATCGGTCGGATCGTCCGGAAACCTGGCTTCGTAGAGCGACCCGGCTCCCGCACTGCCCAGCACGAACAGCGCCAGCAGCCCGGAAACCAGTAGCCCACAAGCAAGCCTGTTTCTCATACCTGCCTTCACCTCCAGTTCCTCGTCTTCCGCCGGCACGCGACCGGCGGCATGACCCGCCCGGCAGCCTTCCCCTCGGGCCGGAGCCCACGGAGGAGAGGAAAGCCCGGGCACGACCTATGACCTCTCGATATCCAGTATCCCGTCGACGCCGAAAGCACGGGCCAGGCCACGTCAGTCCTGCAACCTGAAGTTGTAGGTAACGGTAGTCCAGCAGGTCACGGGGATGCCGTTGTTCATCGCGGGAGACCACCTTGTCAGCCATGCGGCGTCCATTGCGGCCTGATCCAGCGATCCCACCCCGCTGCCGTTGTACAGGACCACGTTCCCGACCGTGCCGTCAGCGTTGACGTAGACCCAGAGCACGACGGAGCCCTCGACTCCGGCCTGTCTGGCCAGGTCGGGGTACTCCGGCATCGGCCTGTAGGTACAGTTCGGATAGACCTCGACCGGAGTGAAGCTCGGTGTGCTGATATCCGCACCCGAGCCGGCCTCGTCGAAGCCCTCCGAGGTAGTCACCGTCTCGACCTGCTCCAGGCCCGTCTCGTCCTCGCTGAGAGAGAGGGTGACCTCTTCCCGGATCTCCTCCAGGACGTCCTCGGCCTCCTCCTCCAGCTCCTCCTGCTCCTCCTCGATCTCCTCCTCCTGCTCCTCCACGGTGTCGTCGAAAGCCATGTCGGCCTCTACGGCCTCCATCTCCGAGTCCGACGTCCTCGTGGAGAGCCTCCCCAGCTCGCTGGCCGGGACCAGCTCGAAGAGAACCAGAAGGAAGGCAAGACCAATGGCGACGCCCCACTCCATGCCCAGGGAGGATCTCTCTTTGAATTCGCTGTTCGCGTGCGAAGACACTTCCGAATCCTCCTCTCTAGAGGTTGGCGCCGAATTCCTCAGCGTTGAACTGAATGCTGTACAGCTCCTCGAACCTCAACGCGTTGAACAGCTCGACCATGGAGCCCATAGGCACCCTCTGGTCGACGTTCAGCACGATGACATCGACCCTCTTGTTCTGCTCGCGCCAGATCTTCTCGCTGAGCCGTTTCAACTGCTCCGGTACCTGCCTGGCAGGCAGGTCGAAGTCCCCTATCCTTGCTACCAGCTCGCTCTCGTCGTTGCCAGGCTCTGCCTGCTTGATCCAGACGGTGACCTTCAGGAACTGCTTGCCCAGTTCGCTCATGACCTCCGGATGGGCCTGAGGGAACTGGACCCTGAGGCCGGTGTCCTCCTTGAAGAGAGTAGTGGACATGAAGAAGATCAGAAGCAGGAACACTATGTCGGCCATGGTCCCGGTGAAGATGGTGGCCTCGACCTTCATGCGCCGTCTGAGCTTCATGCCGCGTCACCTCCCCCGGTCCTTTCCTGGATAGTGATGCCGGTCCTGCTCACGCCGTTGCGGCGGAGCATGTCCAGGGCCGCTACCATGCCCTCGTAATCACAGTCCGGGAAGAACTTCAGGATGACCACCAGCTCGCTCTCGACCACAACGGTGGCGATCTCCCCCTGTCGCGCGTCGACCAGCACCAGCGTGTCTCCGAAGGCGACCTCCCCGAAGATCGGGTCGGCTCTCGACGGAGCCGCATCACCCATGGCCTGGCGCTGGATGCCAGCGCGAACCTGAGGGACCAGGTTTTCCGTCTGGATGGCAACGGACAGGTTCCTGTAGGTCCCGCCAGGTACGCCCTTGGCGGACTCGAGGTTCTCAAGGAGCCTGCCCGTGGTCACCGAAAGGGACTCCGCACGATCCGACGCCAGGATCCAGATCTTCCGCTGGAACGTGGTATCGGCCAAGCTGATATCCTCGCCGGCCCTAGCTCTCTCGAGCGGGCCTCCCGGAGGAGCCTGGTCAACAAGAGCGACGTACTCGTGCAGACCCCACTGCTTGACCGTCAGCACCAGCCTGTTCGTCTCTTCGATGACGACCTCCTCGATCTGCTCATCGGGCTTTCGCGGCAACCTGTAGGCGATGCCCCTCTGGACCTCGAAGGTCGTCGTCACCAGGAAGAAGATCAGCAGCAGGAACGCGATATCCGGCAGCGAAGCATCGGGTATGTCACCGCTCGCTCTCGGCTTTTCCTTGCGAAATCGCATTCACTCTCCCTACAGCAGTCCTACAACTGCTTGAGGTGCTCCATGTCGGCCAGCGTGTCCACGAGGATGCTGCTGGCCTCCTCCATGTCGATGACGAACCTGCCGACTCTCGATATGAAGTAGTTGTTGGCCATCTGCATCGGGATGGCGATGATCAGACCGGTCGCGGTCGTTATCAGCGCCTCCTGGATACCACCGGCCACCAGACTGGCTTCGACGTTCTTGGCTGCAGCTATCTCTCCGAAGGCCCTGATCATGCCCGAGACGGTGCCGAGGAAGCCGAGCATCGGGGCGATGCTGCTTATGGACGCCAGGACCACGAGACCCTTCTCGAGGAAGGCCATCTCGATCCCACCGGCGCTCTCGATGGCCTTCTCGACGGCCTCGAGCCCCTTGTCGCGCCTCAGAAGGCCCGCTCTCAGGATGGACGCCACAGGGCCGCGCGTGCGGTCGCACAGGTCCTCGGCCCCCTTCATGTCCCCCTTCCTGAGGTGCCCGCCGAGCTGCTCCATGAACTTGTTGACGTTTATGCGGGCCCTCGAGAGCGTTACGAACCGCTCGACTATCACGGCTACGCCCAGCAGCAATGCCAGCAGGAGCGGGTACATGAAGAGGCCTCCCGCGAGGAACAGGTCCTTCAGGTCCATGCTCGCGGTCTGCTGTCTCTCCACCTCTTCCGCATCCATGTCGCTGTCGGTGGTGGCGGGCGCAACCGGTTCGTCCACGACGGGCTCGTCCACAACCGGCTCACCGACGACCGCGGAGGTATCACCCTCCATCGAGGTCGTGTCGCCCTCTGCGGGCGGCTGAGCCCAGGCAATCGCTCCCAGGAGTAGAACGACCAGTATGCTCCTATACATCAAGAATCTCCCTGGATAAGCCAGACATTCGTCGTTGCGGGGTAACGGACCCCCGCTGGAACAGCCGGCTCGCCGGGGGGCGCCTCAGCGCCCCCCGGCAATGCCGGATCCTACCACTCGATCCCGAGTCCCAGCCGGATCTGCCTGTGGGTGCCGTACGCCGTCTGGTTCTTCTGAACCCCCGTCGGGTCGTGGTCCGGCTCGCCGTCGCCATCCTGGTCCGCATCGTACCATGCGATGTCGATTATCGTATCGATGTTCCTGCGGTCGAACAGGTTCCGGATCTCGCAGAAGAAGTCCAGAGCTATGGGTCCGGCCCAGAACATCTTGTTCAGCTTCAGGTCCGTGTTCATGGTCCAAGGGTAGCGCTCGCCGTTGATCTCGGGCTGAGCGGTTCCCTGGCCCGACTGGCTGTAGGGGAATCCGCTTCCCCAGCTCCAGGTCACGTGGGCGCCGAAGCCCTCGAGGAACGGGTAATCGCCCAGCCTCGGGCCCTCGCCTCTCGGGATCCTGAAGTCGAAGTCCACGTTGGCGGAGTGGCGCTGATCCCAGTCGAGGTAGGACTCCCTCTTGGGGATGATCCAGCCGGCCCAGGTGTAGGTGTAGTTCTGTCCCGAGCCCGAGCTCTTGCCCTTGGCCACCGAGTAGGTGTAGCTCAGGTTGACGGACCAGAAGTTGCTGGGCCGCCTCATCAGGGTGAGCTCCGCGCCCCTGACGTTGCCGTAGTCTCCGTTGACGTAACGGTCGTAGGCATCCACCGCGCTGTAGAAGTTCTTCTCGGTGTCCGTCAGCCCGGTGATGTCCTTGTAGAAGCCGGTAACGTCGAGCAGCGTCACATCGTCGAACTGATGCTTCACTCCGACCTCGTAGGAAACGGTCTCCTCCGGCTCGAGATCGGGGTTGCCGACCAGGGGGAACGCTCCCGACAGGTCGTACTCACTACCGTAGTACATCAGCCTGAAGTTCGGCATCTGGAAGTAGTGCCCGTAGGTGAAGTGCAGCACGTCCCTCTCGGTGATGGGATGGCTGAAGCCGATCCTGGGGCTGAGGTGGTACTTGATCGGCACGGAGACCGGGTTGATGATGTGATCCGGGTCGTCCGGCGTGGTACCGGGCTGCACGGGGTTGGTCGGATCCGCCGGGTACCCGTCGAAGTTGGGGTCGAAGTAGTCGAAGCGAAGCCCGGCATTAACTATCATCCCCCTGTACTCCATCTTGTCCTGGACGTAGATGGACCCCGAGTTGGGGAAGCTGTGGTACTCGTTGAGGTAGATGTTCCCACCGGAGGCTGTGTCCACGCTGTAGTCGTAGACATCGTAGTACTTGGCCTCGATGCCGGCCTTGATCTGGTGCTGGGAGTTGACCTGGCTCGTGACATCGAGCATGGCGGAGGAGGTGATGCTCCTCCTGTCTCCCCAGGTGAACCGGCTGTGGCCGTCACGGTAGAAGCCATCGGTGTCCTGGACCCTGGGCGGCGTGTAGTCGAGCCAGTCGTCGAAGCTCAGCGTGTCGCCGATGTAGCCCCCGTTGGGGTCCTCGATCCTGTAGTAGAAGTAGTCCTGGTGCTGGCGAAGCCTGAACTCGAGGAACGTGGCGTCGCTCAGGGTCTGGGTGAGGGAGGCCGTCGCGCTCCAGTTGTCCATGAAGCGGGTCGGCAGACCCCACATGACGTCCTCGCCGAAGGCGAGCGTGTCACCGGTCTCCTGGTCCATGTAGGGGGTCTCGTAGCGTATCCAGGCCCAGTCTACCCAGCCGTACTCGCGGTCGTCCCAGTAGTAGCTGAAGTTCAGCTTGGTCCTGGGGCTGACCCTGTAGGTCAGCTTGGAGTTGATGACCAGCCGGTCCTGCCAGCCGTTCTGCCAGTAGCCGTCGCCACCGCTGCCGCCGCCTGTCTGCAGCCACTCGGCGGAGGCGAAGACGCTCATCTCACCCGGGATATCGACTCCCATCGCGGGCAGAAGGTAGCTGGTCAGCGGCTCGGGGCCTCCTATGGCGCCCTCCGCGTTCAGCCTGCCCTCGCGGAAGGGCCCGCCGTACCTGGGTGGCATGATCTCGGAGCTGTCGGTACCCGCATAGAGAGTGTCGAAGCTCAGGGAGCTCCAGTCCGTCGGGTCGCCGAGGCCGAGCTCGCTCCAGTTGTTGCCGTTGAAGAGGATCTCGCCCGAGTAGTCCCGTCCCCCCTCGCGGGTCACGATGTTGATGACCCCGGACTGGGCGTTGCCGTACTCGGCGCCGAACCCGCCGGTCAGGACCGAGGTCTCGGCAACCGCGGACATGGGAAGCTCGGCGAAGAAGGCGTTGCCCGTGGGGTCCATCTGGGACATGCCGTCCACAAGGTAGACGACCTCGCCCGAGCGGCCGCCGCGCATGTGCAGCAGGCCGTCGTGGCTGGTTGCGCCAGCCTGGCGGGTGACGACATCCTGGAGGCCCGCCACGGGCATGGTCCTGATCTCGTCGCGGCCAACGACGTGCATCGATGTCGTGACGTCCCTGAGGATCAGCCCCCTCTGGTCGACGACCTCGATGACGGTCTCTCCTACGACCTCCACACCCAGCTGGAAGTCCATCCGGGTGGTGAGGTCGGCTATGACATCTACGCCGGTCCTGGTGATCGCCTCCATACCCATCATCCTGGCCTGGACCTCGTACTGGCCGGGCTGCAGGTTGATGATGAAGTACTCCCCGTTCGCGTCGGTCATCGCGCCGTAGCTGGTACCCACCAGGAGAACGGTTGCCCCGATGAGCGGATTGCCGTTCTCGTCGGTGACTCGTCCGGCTATCTTGCCGGTCGTTCCAGCGCTGGCGGCGAGAGCCGCGACCAGGACCAGAACCAGGGAGAAAGCAGTTGCTCTGCTACGCACCGCTTCTGCTCCTTTCGAGTTAGTCCTCTGCTGCCGGGCCAGGGCGTGACCCAGGCATACGGGAAAAAGCCTTGATACCGCTCCGCAAGCGGCGACTCACCCCCTTTGTCCGCGGAGCGGCAAACTCTTACTGCTCCACACACCTGCTGTCATCACTGCCTGCACGAGTAGCCTTGGCCACCCGTGCCGAACGCTCACTATCCCGAGAGGACGATAGGCCCCCCTCGCGACCGCTGTCAAGCTCCTTGGAATCGGCATTCTCACAGCGCGGAATCGCGGAACAGGCCGATCGTCGGAAGCCACCTGAAGAGAAGGAACTGCGCCTGTCCGATCAGCAGGCTGATACGCGCCATCACCGTGTACCCGAAGCTGGCGCCGAAGGCAACCATCAGGATGGTGATCCCGACGTTCGCCGAAGCGCCGAGCGCGCCCTTGTGGGGCTTGGAGAAGAAGAAGTAGATCAGCCCGCAGACGACGCCCACCACGAGGATCAGGGCGTTCAGGAAGCCTCCCACTCCGGCGCCGGGCTCCGTCAGCGGCAGGATGGTGCCCTCGACCTGGGCGAGGGCGTTGGTCTGCAGGTAGCTCACCATCTGCAGGCCCGCGCCGCAGCCCACTATCATCGCCAGGGCGAGCCTCGAGTAGCCCGCTACCTTCGGCACTATGCGCGCTAGCATGCACAGCGCGAAGAACCCCGGTATGATCATGAGAAGGTCGGAGGACTCCCCCTCGAGGCCGAACAGGCGGTTCCACCAGTTCGGGATCAGGACGTTGAAGATGGTGTAGATGACCCAGTAGCCCGCGCTCATCCCCACGAACAGGTGCTCCGCGAACTTGTAGAACGGATTGTCTCTGTACAGGAAGCTGTAGAGGCAGAGCGTGAGGAGCGCGCCCAGCCATATGCCGAGGATCTCCCACGTCATCCGGGAACACCTCCTCCCCGGGCTCTCCTGCCCGCGATGAAGGCGATATTGCCGATCACGATGAAGCCCATGATGACGAGGTGGGCTATCGACTGCGCGGCCATCCCCGGAGTGGCGGTCCCGGGGGCCGCGTCCTCTACTCCCTGCCTGACGAGGGTCTCGTAGTCGGCCGCTCCCTTGAGTCCGCCGAGCAGGCCGACCATCTGGCCGGAGCCCAGGTAGGGGTAGAACTGCGGGGCGCTGACCGCGGTGCATCCGCCTCCTATCGGCACGCCGAACCTGTCCCCCGCCATCATCACCCAGGCCGGAATGCCCGGGTCGCCCGCAGAGAGCGACAGGATCAGGTCGAAGTCGGCAAGCCTGCCGATGCCTTGCATGAGCGGCACCTCGGCTATTGGCACGCCGTCACGGTCAGCCGGGAAGGCGGCACCGACCGACGACCCCATCCGCACGATCAGGATGCCTCCCCCGGTCTTGTACCCCAGGTTCACCCAGTCCACGTACTGCTCGGCTCCCAGGCTGTCGGCAACGTCGCTCAGGGCCTGCTGGCCAAGGCTGACCCCCTGGGGCCAGAGCCCCATGCCGACAACCGCTATGCCCTTCGTGAAGAGATGCTGCAGAAGGGCCACGGTCATCGGCTGGAGCTCGGGCATGGTCGAGGGGTCGTAGTCGAAGCTCATCAGGACCACGCTTCCCTCGGGCAACGAGTCGATGTAGTCGAAGAGGTTCTTGCTGGGGCCCTCCCCCACCGGGATGGGGAAACTGAGCTTGAGGGCCAGGGGAAGGAAGACGGCGAGCGCCATGAGCAGGAATATCCAGCGCCGGTCGATCGCGTCCAGCGCCTTCCAGAGGCTCCCCTTTCCAGCTTTGCTGTCGTTGTCGGGGGCCATCAGTCCGTACCTCCGAGATAGCTGCGCTCGACGCCGAAGATGATGCGCAGCGAGGCTGCTACGACCCCCATCGCGGCGCCTATCATCACGGCCCGCTGTCCCGCAAGGTTGGGCCACTGCATGACCCACTCCGCCGCCTCACTGACCAGGTTGGG
>JAFGKQ010000292.1 GCA_016928495.1 Candidatus Fermentibacterales bacterium | reverse complement strand
TCGCCCGGGTCACGTCTTCCTCCCCGGGATGCCGCGCGAGTTCCCCTTCACGGTCGAGGTCGAGCTGATGCCCCAGCAGCAGGAGCAGAGAAGGCAGAGGTTCTTCCTTACCTGGATAGTCGCACTTCTCGTTGTGGAAGGAGGTGTCCTCTACCTCACCCTGCGCCCGCTCCGGAAGAGGATGACCAGGCTCGGGCTGGCAACGGCGAGCCTGGGCTCCGGTCGTCTCGGGACCCGGGTGGAAGCCCGTCCGGAGGGCGATCTGATAGACGCGTTGGGCAACTCCTTCAACATCATGGCCGACAGGCTGGAGGGCCTGGTCTCCAGCCACAGGGAGCTTCTGTCATCCGTGGCCCACGAGCTGAGGACCCCTCTGGCGAGGATCGGCCTGGCACTGGAGATGGCAAGGGAGTCCAGGGACGAGCCGTCGCGGAACGAGAAGCTCGACCGGATGGAGAAGGACCTCCTGGCCCTGGACAGGCTCGTCTCGGAGCTGCTCGAGTACAACAGGCTCTCGCGCCCCGAGCTGGAGAGCGCCTCGGAGCCGGTAGATCTCGGGGAGCTGGCCAGGGAGGTCGGTGAGACCGAGCGATGGGGCAGGGAAGACGTCGAGGTGACGGTATCGGGGACAGCTACCCTGAGGGGTGACCGCTCGCTGCTGGCGAGGGCGCTGGGCAACCTGGTGCGCAACGCCTGCGCTCACGCGCGCACGTCCATCGCCGTAGAAGTAGTCGAGACCGCAGCCGGGGTCGTTCTCAGGGTAGACGACGATGGCCCGGGAATGCCACCCTCGATAGGGTCGAGGATCGGTCAGCCGTTCCTGAGAGGCGAGGCTTCCAGGCCGGATGGGACGGGCCTTGGCCTGGCAATAGTCCACAGGATAGCCCTGCTGCACGGCGGGACGCTGGAGGCGGCAGAATCCCGGATGGGAGGAGCCAGGCTCTCCCTCATCCTTCCCGCAAGAGGCTGAGCCGGGGCCGGTCCGGCGGCCGTCAGGCCTTGCCCCTGCCCTTCTTCCTGTCCTTCCAGTCCACCAGTATCGGGCTCGCCACGAAGACCGACGAGTAGGTTCCGGCGATGATGCCTATCAGCAGGGTCAACGCGAAGCTGGAGATCGTTCCCCCTCCGAACAGGAAGAGCATCAGCACGGCGAAGAAGGTCGTGAGAGAGGTTATTATCGTCCGCCCGAGCGTCTCGTTGATGCTGATGTTGACGGTCTCCGCGAAGCTCCTGCCTTTGCGCAGCCTGACATCCTCCCGGATCCGGTCGAACACCACGATCGTGTCGTTGATCGAGTATCCGACTATCGTCAGCAGGGCTGCTATGATGGTGAGCGAGACCTCGATCTTCAGGATGGCCAGCAGGCCCAGGGTCACCAGGACGTCATGGATCAGGGCCGCAACCGCGGCTATGCCCCACTTGAACTGGAAGCGCCACCAGATGTAGATGACGATGAAGATCATGGCCATGAAGACCGCCTTGGTGGCCTTGTCCCGGAGCTCGGATCCAACCCGCGGCCCGATCTGCCGGATATAGGAGCTGCCCTCCTCCCTCTCCTCCATGGGCGAGCAGCCCGCATCCGACAGAACCCGGTCCACGTATGCCTTGTCGCTGTTGGAGGTCCTGACGACGTAGGCAGAGCCTTCGCCCTGGTAGTCGACCAGCGCCTGGACCTGCACGCTCTGAAGGCCGGAGGCCTCGAGCAGGTCCTTCAGCTCCTCCACGGGCATGTCCTGCTGTCTGACCACGCTCGTCTCCACTCCGCCGGTGAAGTCGATCGCGAGACTGAAGCCGCCGTTGATCACGAACCCGGCCAGCCCGGCCAGGATCATGGCCGAGGACAGCAAGTAGGCCATCTTCCGCCTGTTCACGATCCCGTAGTGGGCATCGCGCATGACGGCGAGCCTGCCCAGCTTCACGCTCGTCAGCTTGAGTCCCCTGACGATGCTAGTCATCACCGAGCGCCCGAACACGAGAGAGCAGAACATGCTGGCGACGATTCCGACGGACAGCGTGACCGCGAACCCCCTTATGGGCCCCGTGCCGAAGCGGTAGAGGACCAGGGCCGTGATCAGCGTCGTAAGGTTGGAGTCGAGGATCGTGATGAAGGCTCTGTCATAACCCGCATCCACAGCGCTCTTCACGGGCTTGCCCGAGCGGCTCTCCTCCCTTATGCGCTCGTAGATCAGCACGCTCGCGTCGACCGCCATGCCGATCGTCAGGATGATGCCGGCGATCCCGGGCAGGGAGAGCCTGGCCCCCAGGCCGGCTATGCCCATGTCGGCGAAAGGCCCCGGGAAGCAGAGCACTGCCATGATGATCAGCATGTCGAAGATGAGTATCAGGTTGGCTATCAGACCGCCCATGCCGTAGTAGACGATCATGAAGAGGCCGATCAGGACCAGTCCCACCACTGCGGCGATGATGCCCTGGTTGATGGACTTCTGGCCAAGGCTCGGGCCGATGGTCTGTTCCTCCGCGATCTCCAGCTCGGCAGGGAGGGACCCGGCCTTCAGCACGAGCCTGAGGTCCCGGGCCTCCTCCAGGGTGAACCCACCCGTGAGCCTCGTCCCTCCTCCGGCGATCCTCTCCCGGATCCGCGCAACCGAGTACACGGTGCCATCGAGGATTATCGTGACCCTCTGGTCGACGTTCTCTCCCGTCAGTTGCTCCCAGTTCCTCGAGCCCTCGGAATCGAACTCGAGGATCAGGTAGGGGTTCGTTCCGAGGGTCCCGCTGTCGGACATGCGGACCCTGGCATCCTGAAGATTCGCTCCCGTCACTACGTACGAATCGTGCCGCACGTCCGTCTGCGTGCCCCAGCCCCTCGTCACGTCCAGCGGCACCAGGAACACCGGGTGATAGACGGCCTCCGCCGTCTCATGGGGCTTCCCGAAGGCCAGCTCCAGGTTCGCGGACTCGAGGATCGCGGCGACTTCCGGCGTGTTGATGAGGTCGTTGAGCCTGTCGAGGTCATCGCCCTCGACCACGACCCAGTCACCGGGGAAGATGCTCATGGCGTTGGCGAGATTCTCGTCTGCGAAGCGGAAGAGGCCGGAGAAGCTGCCCGTCTGCTCGGGCTCCGGCACTTCGACGACCGGCTCCGGGATGTCCATGACGTAGTCCGGAGCCTCCTCGCCGGAGCTGTCGGGCAGGGCTTCCAGACCCGGCTCGACCGGACCGGGAGCGAGGGGAGCCTCGATCTCCAGCTCGGCGAGACGTGAGTCTATCTCCCTGACGACGGGCACCGATGCGGGGGTCGGATACTGCTCCGTGGGATAGGCCACGAGCTTGAACTCCAGAAGTGCCTGGCGCTCGACGATGGCCCTGGCCCTGGCGGGGTCCCGGACACCGGGGAGCATGACCACGAGCCTGTCGTCTCCCTGCCTCGTGATGGATGGCTCTGCGACCCCGAACTCGTCTATCCTGTTGCGGATTATCTCGACCGCCTGGTCCAGGGCCTCCTCCGTCTCGAGGCCGGCGGACGGGATGACGGTATAGGCGAGATACATGCCTCCCTGCAGGTCCAGGCCAAGCTTGATGACGCCACTGCTTCTGCGGTAGAGGTCCCTGTAGTGCTGGAGGAGCTCTTCTCCGCCCTCCTCGCGTATCCCGTCGAGCAGAGAGCGCAGATAGGGGTTGTCGGTCTCCGGCTGGACCGCTGCCTCCGCCCTGTCCCGCTCCAGGGCCGGAAGGGAGTACCACCTCACGGTGGGCCAGATCATGAGGACGGCCACTACGAAGACCGCCAGCGAGCTCCACATCCTCCAGTTCGGGGATCTCTTCATTCGCGACTACCTCCAGTGACGTCCAGGTCGGAGACTGCGCCCGATACCCGGGTCAACCGCGCTTGCGTCTTCTTTCGAGAGCAGGGCAGGAAAGCCCGGCAGTCTCGCCGCCCATCGGGGCAGGAGGGGGATTTCCCGTTCTGGGACAGGGCCACCTTGCGCTCTCAAGAGCGAAGACGATCAATAAGTTTCGGCTGCTGACCTGTCAATCAACGCACCCATTTCCGAAGCACCGGGGCGATCAGTGTTTCAGGTCTATCCTCAGGGGCTGGCCGCCATTGCTTCTGAGCACGAAGCAGAGCAGATGATCTCCCGCAGCCCTGGTGAGCAGGTGCTCCATGTCGGTCTCCGCAAGTGCCCTCGTGAGGAGGAGATTGGCCTCCGCGAGCGAATGAGTGGCGGGATCCAGGTCCACGGTATAGATCAGGGTGTCTCCGGAGGTTCTCGCCCTGGGTGCGCCGCCCAGGGCGATCTGCTCGAAGCAGCGCACCAGCGGCTCGGCCGATTGCGGCGGCAGGGTGTCGCCGCATGACGCAGCCGGCCCGGCATCGGGGTCGACCAGCAGCACCACTCCCAGCCCTGCAAGAGTGGCTGTGATCAGCAGAATCAGGAACAACTCCGAAGCTCGCATCTCCATCCCTACGTGCTCGCGTCATGCTCCGCGGAGGACGTGCGGCAGGGGTTCAGGCTGGCCCTCCGCTACGGCAGTGAATATCTTCGCGCTGGTCCATTCATGCAACGGGAGGAAGGTGATGACCCGAGCTCTCGCGCCCGTCCTGACGGCGCTCCTGGCCGCTTGTGCCCTGGCCCAGGAGCCGCCGGAGTCGATGCTCTCGCTCTCCGGTCTGTCCGGTTACCCCGGCGTGACGACCGCCGACGTTGTTCCAGAGGGGTTCCTGAGCGTTCAGGGGGGCTTCCTCTACTCGAGGATCAGCGAAGGGGTCCAGTCGATGACGGCGCCACTGGCGGCTGCATGGGGCCTCATGCCCGACCTGGAGCTCGGGGCAAGCCTCGACATCTACCTGGATGACGACCGGGATGACGCTCTTCTCGGAGACCTCGGTCTTTCCGGCAAGTGGCTGTACGAGACCGCCCGTGCCGGCAACGAGCTTGCTCTGCTGGCAGACCTGTCCCTCCCCACCGGCGTCGAGGGCAGAGACCCGGGAGCCGAGCTCGGAATGGGCTTCGCGACCTCGGGCACCTTCAGGATGTTCCGGCTCACGGCGGGGTTCCAGTACGTCCTGTCGGGCGGCCACAACCCCTTCGGCGACGACGAGCTGACGGACTACGGGCGATTCGAGGTCGGCGGGACGAGCTTCGTCCGCAGGGACCTCATGTTCTTCCTCAGCGCGACGGGAAGCACGGCCGGGCAGCTCGTGGCCGCGGGGGGCGCCTCAGCGATCCTCGGAGACGCCCTCAAGATCGGTTTCGTTGCCGAGGCAGCTCTCGACGGCCACCCCGATTTCTCGATCGGCTGCCTGGTCAACTGGGGCACCTGGCTGCAATAGGAAACGATCGCCCTGCTGACGGTCAGACGTAGGGTGAGATCCTCCTCAGCTTTGCGATCGCTCTCTCCAGGACATCCAGGGCGAGATCCACCTCGTCGGCGGTCGTGTACCTGCTCAGGCTGAACCTGATCGCGCTGTTGGAAAGATTCGAGCCTATCCCCATCGCCTTCAGCACGTGACTCGGGTCCTTGCTGCCCGTGCTGCAGGCCGATCCGGACGAGGCGCACACGCCTTCCATGTCCAGCATCATCAGAGTCGACTCGCTCTCTACGCCGGAGAAGATGGCCGTAAGCGTGTTGGGCAGTCTGTCAGACTCCCTGGCCACTATCGCGGAGCCGGGACAGCGCTCGAGTATGCCGATCTCCATCCTCGTCCTCAGCTCCAGAAGGCGGGAATGAGCCTCCTCGGGAAGCGAGGCAGCCAACTCCGCTGCCATTCCCAGCCCGACTATGCCGGGGCTGTTGTAGGTGCCGGAGCGCAGCCCGCGCTCCTGGTGCCCTCCATGCATGAAGGGCTCGAGGTCTACGCCCCTTCTGACGAACAGGGCGCCTATACCTTTGGGCGCGTGGAGCTTGTGCCCCGAGATGCTCAGCAGGTCTATGCCCGTCCTTGCCTCGAGGTCCACCGGTACCTTGCCGACGGCCTGCACGGCGTCGGTGTGGAACAGCGCCCCTGCCTGATGGGCCAGGTCGGCGAGCTCCCCAACCGGGAAGATCACCCCGGTCTCGTTGTTGGCCATCATCATCGAGACCAGCGCCGGCTCTCTCTCCAGGGCCCTGCGATAGGCTTCGATGTCCGCGTTGCCTCCGGAATCGACGGGGACCAGGACTGACTCGAAGCCAAGAGAGCCGGAGGCGGATGCTATCTCGAGGACGGCAGGATGCTCCACCGCGCTCGTCACGAGCAGAGCCCCCGAGCCGTGCCTTGCCATGGCTCCCTTGATCGCCCAGTTGTCGCTCTCGGTTCCCCCGCTCGTGAAGTAGACCTCTTCGGGCCTGGCGCGGATCAGTGCGGCAACCCGGGACCTGGCCTGCTCGACCGCCTCCCTGACAGCGGTTCCGAACGAGTGGAAGCTCGATGCGTTCGAGTACATGTCCCCGAGGAAGGGCAGCATGGCTTCCCTTACCTCGGGGGCCGGCATCGTTGTCGCATTGTTATCGAGGTATACGGTCACGTCTCATCCCGCCGGGCTTCGACTCTACGGCCGGTCAGCCCGGACAGGCGAAGGCCCAGCCACTCCAGGTCCGGCTCGGGCAGGTCCGCCTCCGACGCAACCCATACGTGCTTGCTGTGCGCTCTGGTGATCCTCGCCGCCCTCAGAGCATCGGGGATATCGTCGGGAGGGGAGGCGAGGAGCTCCCTGGCAGCCCTCTCGAGCTCATCCCTCTTTCTCATGTAGTCGGCCACTGCGGAGGTGAGGGCCTCCCTGCCCATCACGGAGCAATGGAACTTCTCGGGCGGCATGCCGCCAAGGTAGTCCGCGATCTGCCTGTTCCTTATGTCCAGGGCCTGCCCTATCTTCTCGCCCTTCACCATCTCGGTGAGAGCGGAGGCCGACGCGATCGCGGCAGCGCACCCGAAGGTCCTGAACCGGACGTCCTCGATGTTCTCGTCGTCATCCACCAGCAGGTCCAGGGTCATGGCATCCCCGCACTGAGGCGAACCGACCTCGGAGTGCCCGTCGGCGTCCTCTATCTCCCCGACGTTGCGCGGGTTCATGAAGTGATCCATCAGCTTCTCGGAGTACTTCCACATCTTCTCGTCCGTCAGCTTTCTTCTGGCCCGGTCTGATCGGCCTCAGGCCCGCAGCCGGTCGTCAGCAAGGTCCGCCAGGGTGTTCCTCGTCAGCGTGCCCGCATAGATGTCCCGGAGGTGGGCCCAGAGCCTCCTGGTGAGGCATGAGTCCTCGCGGGAGCACCTGCCGCTGTCCCGGGGGCTCTCGGTCCCACACTCCCAGCCGTCCTCGAGGCAGCTGCCGGGCAGGAAGCTCGCCTCCAGCGCCGCCACG
>JAFGKQ010000291.1 GCA_016928495.1 Candidatus Fermentibacterales bacterium | reverse complement strand
GTCCGGGGAGACCGAGGAGAGCGTTCCCGATCTCGAGGGCATAGCCAGGAACTTCCTGCCGCTGTTGCACCAGCTCTCGGCCGCCGAGGCCACGGTGCTGCTCATGCGGCACGGTGAGGACTTCTTCAGGGTCGCCGACTACCTGGGGGGAGGCAAGGCCGCGACGGCCTCCGGAGGAGGCCCTCTGGTTCACAGGAACCACCCCGGGCTGTCCGGGGCGCTGATAGACGGACACAGAGTGCGTCTCGAGGCGGATGCGGGCGATGATCTCGGCATTCCTGCGCTCGAGTCGAGCGAGGGGCCGCGGGAGCTGAGGGTGTTCCCGGTGCTGTGGTCCGGAAGGACCGAGGCGGCTCTGGTCTCGATCTCGAGAGCTGGAGAGAAGGATGCGGGCCTCCCGGACTGGCTGGACCAGGCCGGGGAGGAAGCAACCTCCGCCATAGAGTCCATTGCCCGCTACACCCTTCCCGGACCCGGGCCGGCGTCCGACCCCGCCAGGTGGTTCGAGCGCCTCATCAAGCGCTCGGGGGCAGCCAGGGAGGTCAGGCAGGCCGTTCACCTGGCAGTGGAGGCTCTTCAGTCCGTATTCGACGACGCCACGGTCTCCGTGGCGTTCCGGTCCGATGACGGGCGCAGGCTGGAAGTGTACGAGTCGCTCGGGCCGCTGAGCAGGAACAGGTCCGGGAGGTCTTTCGGTATCGAAGACGGCATCGCCGGCTGGGTGATCCGCCACGGCCAGAGCCTGAGAAGGAACCGCATGCGGCTGGGGGACAGAGCAGTAAGGACCTTCTCCTCCGCCGACGATCCCGACAGGAAGGCAGGGAGCCTCGTGGCCTATCCCCTGATCGTGTCCGAGAGGGAGTGCGCCGGGGTGCTGCTTCTGGAAAGGGCGGAAGACGACGGGTTCAACTCTGCTGACGAGCCGACGGTGGCCGGCGCCGCTTCCCTCCTGGCACAGAACCTGGAGAGACTGGTCGTGAAGGAGAAGCGCAGAGACTCCGTTGGAAGGGACTACCTCACCGGGCTTCCCGGCCACTCGGAGTTCCATGAGCACCTGAGAGTCGAGGTCAAGGAGGTCAGGAGGTTCGGAAGGCCGGTCTCGGTTCTGATGATAGATATCGACGACTTCTCCTCAGTCAACAGGAAGGTCGGCCACAGGGGCGGCGACGAGGTCATGAGGTCCGTGTCCAGGCGCATTGTCGATTCCCTCGGAAGCGAGGCGTTCGTGGCGAGATTCGGCCCGGACTGCTTCGCCGCCTGCCTGGCCGGAGTGGACAGGGCAGAGGCGGAGGCCCTGGCGGAGCGCATCTCCTCCAGCATCTCGGAAAGGCCGTTCGTCGTGAGCAGTGGAGAGGAGCTGCTGCTCTCGGCCTCGATAGGCGGATGCACCACGCACACCGACCGCAGGGTTGCGGTGCTGCCCATGGAAGCCGAGCGGAACCTGCTCAGGGCCCGCAACGCCGGCAGGAAGAGGACCATCATCACCGAGCTCTCCCCGCATCCGGGTACCGAAGAGACGGGGGGGTAGCTTTGGAAGGCAAGCGGTCCGTGGGCGGCGATGAGGCTTCCGGCGTGAGGCCCCGGCTTCTGGTGAGGAGGGGCATCCTGTTCCTCGCAGCCATGGGGATCTTCTTCCTGAGCCACCAGCCATCTCTGCCGTCAGTGCCTCTGTTCCCGATGCAGGACAAGCTGTTCCATCTGGTCGAGTTCCTGATCTTCGGGCTTCTCCTGTGCTGGAACGATGACATCTTCCGCGGGCGCAGGGTCCTTTCGGTAGCCCTGGCCGGTTTCGCCTGGGCCCTTCTGGACGAGATCCATCAGGCCTACGTTCCAGGCAGGGATTGTGATGTAACCGACCTCGCGGCGGACTGGTCCGGAGTCCTGCTTGCCGTGCTGATAGTGTTCCGTTCGAGGGCCCGCAGGGAATCACGCAGGGCTCGGCGAGGATGATGGTGTCCTCGGGCCTCTCACCGGTTCCAGGTCCTGTCTTGCAGAAAACCGTTCTCAGGGCTAGAATCTTGACAGTTTTCCGGGGAGGGAGTAGGGTGTAGTCCCTACGACCGAGTTAGTGTGGGGTCTGCCTCGGGCAATTTGGATGACCATGAATCGAGAGGAACGAGAGGAGGTTCCGGGTATGCTCAAGACCAGAATGGTCTGGCTCTGCCTGGCTTTCATCAGCTTCGCACTGCTGGCTTCGGCCTGCGGCCCCAGCGAAGAGATGATCCGAGCCAGAGACGACGCTCGCGCGGCAGCTCTGGCCGCAGAGCAGAGAGCCGACGCCATCGAGGCCGAGTACTACCAGCTGCTCGAAGACATTCCTGAGCTGGAAGCCGAGATCGAGGCACTTCAGGCTGAACTTGCCGAGCTCCAGGCCGAGTACGAGAGCCTGGGTGGCGGCAGCCGTTAATGAGGGGAGGAGGAAGAACTATGAAGCGTTTCGTGCTTGTCATGGCTCTCTGCCTCGGCCTCAGCTCGGCTGTATACGCCGCGAGCTGGTCGGCCGAGGATCTGTCTCAGTACAGCCGTCAAGAGATCGAGGCGATGGGCAACAAGGACCTGCCTCTCCAGATCGCTTACTGGGAGTGGGTGAAGGCCGAGGCCGACGACAGGTATGCCGAGTGGGAGCCTCTGGTGCTTCCGCTCAGGGCTCAGAAGCAGGATCTGGAGAACCAGATCGCTGACCTGCAGCGCCAGATCAACGAGCTTCGCGCCGAGATCAACCGTCTGCGCGGCGCCGGCGTCAGCCACCTCATCATCGAGGGCGAGTGCCTGTGGAAGATCGCTTCCTATCACTACTACTACGGTGATGGCACGAAGTGGCCTCTGATATACGAGCGCAACCGCGACATGATCAGAGACCCGAATCTCATCTATGCCGGCGACCACATCTGGGTGCCGGTTCCGCTTGTCAGCCGCTACACTGTGGTGGCTGGCGACTACCTCGGCAAGATCGCCGGCTACGCCACCGTCTATGGTGACAGAGGGCGTTGGCCCGAGCTCTACGAGGGGAACCGCGGCCAGATCAGCAACCCGAACCTGATCTACCCGGGTCAGGTTCTGGATGTGCCTCGCTCCTCGAGGTCCGGTTACTAGTAGCAGTCCCGTCCCTTGTCCGGAGCTCCCCGCCGTCTCGGCGGCGGGGAGCTCCCTTTTTCTCTTGAGCTTCTTTCGGCATATAACGGTCAAGCGAGATGAGCGACTCTGACGACACAAGACCGGACGGGATACGGGTCCGCATAGAAGACGCCCCCGGGCTCTTCGGACCCGGTGACGCCGTTCTGCGCTCCCTCGGCGAGAGATTCGGCGTGAAGCCGGTCTACCGCGAGGGCTACCTTCGCTTCTCCGGTGAGGATGACGCGATAGAGCGGGCTTGCGGTGCAGTCAGGGAGCTGCAGAGAGAGCTGCGCCTGACCGGGAGGCTGGACGACCAGAGCCTCGAGAGGGTACTGAGGTTCTCGATGAGCGGGGGCGATGGGCCGGAGCTGAAGGTCCCCGGACGCGCCGGCTTCGTGGTTCCGCGCACGCCCGGACAGGCCAGTTACCTGAAGGCCGTCGGAAGATCCGAGATCGTGATAAGCATCGGGCCGGCAGGGACGGGGAAGACGTTTCTCGCGGTAGCCTGCGCCGTGAGCTGCCTGCGATCCGGAGCAGTGGAAAGGATCATCATAACCCGCCCTGCGGTCGAGGCCGGAGAGAACCTCGGCTTCCTGCCGGGAGACCTCCAGCAGAAGATAGACCCTTACCTGAGGCCCATATACGACGCACTCAACGACACCCTCTCGCCCCAGAGAGTGAAGAGGAGCATGGACTCGGGCGTCATAGAGGTGGCCCCTCTCGCCTACATGCGAGGCAGGACCCTCAACAACGCCTTCGTCATCCTGGACGAGGCCCAGAACACCACCGTGACCCAGCTCAAGATGTTCCTCACCAGGCTGGGGCACACATCGCGGGCCGTCATCACCGGCGACATCACACAGATAGACCTCCAGCCCGTCTCGCGGTCGGGCCTGGTCGTAATCCAGACCGTGCTTGCTGACATAGACGGGGTCGAGTTCGTGTACCTCGACGAGACCGATGTGGTCAGGCACCCCCTGGTCCAGAAGGTCATCTCCGCCTTCAGCAGGTACACGGAAGGGAGTGGCCGGGATGGCTGAGCCGGCAAGGACTCGCTACCTCTGGATGGTCGTGGGCCTGGTGATGACGGTCGCCTACACCTGGGTCTTCAGCCCATCGCGAGCGGTGCTCGACTACGAGCTGGAGAGCGGCATGATCAGCCGGGAGGGCGTCATCTCGCCCGTCGAGTTCGAGGTCCCCGTTACCGGCGAGGAGCTCGAGGCCAGGCGAAGTGCTGCGGCGGACGGGGTCCCCGTCTATCTGCGGTACGACGAGTCGGTATGGCCCCGGCTCGAGAGGCGCATGGAGCAGGAGCTGCAGCCACTGCTCGCGGGCTCCGGCGATGACTCGACCTACGCCCGCGGCATGCTCCGCGAGCTGGGCTCCATGTACGACCGGGGCGTGGTGAGCATGGACTCCATCCGACTCATCTACCCGGGCGAGATCGCCATCCTCAGCAGGGACAGCACCGAGGGGAGCGAGCGGAGTCTCGGCGAGCTCGGAGTGCGGACCCTCGCCGAGGCCAGGTCCAGGCTCCTGAGACTCCTGACGGAGAGAGGCCCGGTTCCCGTGAGCGACTCCGCCGCCATATGGATTCTCGTCCCCAACGTCAGGATCGACCGGGTCCGCAGAGACGAGCGGGTCGAGGCCGAGATGGCGCTCGTGTCGGTCGTCGACACGATGATCAGGGCGGGAGACACCCTGGTCAGGCCCGGAGGGACCGTGACGGCGACGACCCTCAGGTATCTCGCTGCGCTGCGCGATTCCGAGTCCACCTGGCTTCAGGAGAGAAGCCACGCCTATGTCGCCGGACGGATCCTGCTGATCCTGCTTCTCCTGACCATCGCCGCCATCTACGTCCACGACCAGATGCCGGAGGCCTGGGGCTCCTCCAGCCAGGCACTGGTGCTGTCTACCGCCTGGCTGCTATCCTTCCTGGCCACGGGGCTGGCCTGGGTCATCCTCAGGAACGTCTACGACGTCTCCTTCGCTTCCTTCGTGGTTTTCGGAGCGGTTCTGACCAGCATCTTCTTCCATCCCAGGCATGGTCTGGTGCTCTCGGCCATCTTCGCCATGGCAGTAGCCGCCAATCAGCCGCATCCATACACCGGAGGCCTCGTGATATTCGCGCAGGGCTCGCTCGCCTCCTACGCGATGAAGGACGTGAGGAGACGCAGCAGCACCACCAGGAGCATCGTCTTCTCCTCCTTCGGCGGACTGGCGGCATTCCTGGTGATGGTCCTGCTCGGCCGCTCCTTCGGGGGCCCGTCCTGGGGGACCTCGGTGATAGAGCTTGCCGTTTCGCCGATTCTGGGCATAGGGGCTGCTCATGCCCTCATTGCCAGCTTCGAGTCGGTGTTCCGTGTCAGCACCACTCTGGCGATCGGCGAGGCAAGCGACCGCCAGAACCCGCTCCTGCTCGAGCTCGGCAGGAAAGCCATGGGTACCTGGCAGCATTCTCAAGCGGTTGCGGACCTTGCAGCCGAGGCTGCCAGGGCCATCGGGGCCGACAGCCAGCTCGCCGAGGCGGGAGGACTGTATCACGACATCGGCAAGGTCCTGAAGCCATCTCACTTCATCGAGAACGTCAGGCTCATGGGAGAGGACCGCAAGGACCCGCACGACGAGCTTACCCCGCTCCAGAGCGCACGCACCATCATCTCCCACGTGGCCGACGGCGTCAGGCTTGCCAGGCAGCACAGGATACCTGCACCCATCATCGACATCATCCAGCAGAGCCACGGGACCACGACCGCCAGATACTTCCTCCAGAAGGCTCAGCGGGAAGCCATGAAGCCGGATGACGTCGATCCTGCGGACTTCACCTACGACGGCCCTGCGCCACAGACCCGCGAGGCAGCAATCGTGCTTCTGGCGGACTACGTGGAATCAGCGGTAAAGGCGCTGACGTCGCCCACCGCAGAAACGATAGAGGAGACGGTACGCAGCGTGATAGAGGACAGGGACGACGAGGGCCAGTTCGACGAGTGCAGCATAACCAGGGCGGATCTGAAAACGATAGAGGAGACCTTCGTCCAGGTCCTGCTCAGCAGGCATCACGAGCGCGTTCGGGGATATCCCGGTCCCGGAGATGTTGACAGTCAGCATTCCTGATCCCGATCGCTCTCGATACCGGGAGGACACCCTTCGAGAGATGATCGCTCCTCTTCTCGAGGGGACCGTTGAGATTGTCCTGGTGGACCCCGGGCACATGCGTGTGCTGAACAGGGCCTATCGTCACCTGGATAGACCGACGGACGTGCTCTCGTTCGATCTCTCCGATGGGGATGGCGCTGCGGTCGAAGGTGTGGTGTTCGTCAACGAGAGGGCCTGTGATGGTCTCGAGGCCCTTCTCGAGAGGGTCTTCCATGGCTACCTCCATCTCGCGGGCATGGATCACCAGTCGGAGGAGGACTCCGAAGCGATGCAGCGGGAGGTTTCGAGCATGGTAGGGATGGCTATGGCTCACGGAGCTGCTTCATGAGTCCAGCGGGACTGCTCGCCTACCTGGCCGGCCTGCTGGTCCTCTTCTTCAGCAGCGCCTCCAGGGCCTCGCTGCCCTCCCTTCTGGCGGAGAGAGGACGGGACCCTTCCGATCGAAGGAAGCTTGCGGCCTTCCATCTGCTGGTGGACTGGCTGGCCAGGTCGCTTGCCCTTCTGGCCTGCGGGGCCGGCTTGGTGCTTCTCACGGGGTCCTTCCCTCTGCCGGTCTGGGCACTTCTCGTCTCCCTGTCCCTGGTCGTGCTGCTCGTGGGCCAGGTGCTTCCCTCCTGGCTCGGTCACACCCATCCCGACAGGATGGCCGGGATCTGCAGGCCCTATTCGCTCCTCGCCGGGATGCTGTTCGGGGTACCGGTCAGGTTGCTGTTCGGTGAGCGCGACGGGCAGGAGTCGAGCGCGGACGAGTGGCTTGCCGTGCCGCCCGACTTCCTGTGGCTCGAGCAGCGCAGGGAGAAGGGCGATCAGGACGACTACGATCAGGAGCAGGAGCTCATCGACAGCATCGTGGACTTCTCGGACAAGATGGTCCGTGAGGTGATGGTGCCCAGGATCGACATGATCTGCGTGGAGCTGAAGGACGACCTTCTCGATGTGGCCCGGGAGGTGGAGCGTGCCGGCCACTCGAGACTGCCCGTCTACCGTGAGAAGATCGATGAGATCGTCGGCATACTCCACGCCAAGGACCTTCTCTCGGCGCTGGCCGAGGGCGGCTCCCAGCAGATAGGCATGAAGGACATCCTGCGGGAGCCCTACTTCGTGCCCGAGTACAAGAGAATAGACAACCTCTTCAGGGAGCTCCAGTCACACCGGATCCACATGGCCATAGTCGTGGACGAGTACGGCGGCACCGCCGGGCTGGTGACCATAGAGGACATCGTGGAGGAGGTCTTCGGAGAGATCCAGGACGAGTTCGACGCCGAGTCCCCGCTGATACAGTCTCTCGGGCGAGGCGCTTTCAGGATAGACGCAAGGCTGCCTCTCGACGACCTCAACGATCTTCTCGGGAGCTCGTTCGACTCGATGGACTTCGAGACTCTCGGAGGAATGGTCTACAGAGCCTTCTCCAAGATCCCGAAGCCGGGGGAGTCGGTGGAGCTGTCGGGCTACAGGTTCACAGTGGAGAAGGTCAGGCGCCAGCGCGTCCTGCTCGTGAAGGTTGCTCCCGTCGCGGCCGGTCCGAGGGACGGCGGGTACCCGGAGCAGCATTGAGGCTGACTACTCCGGCCTTCGTTCTCAGGCAGGTCCGCTGGAGCGATTCATCGCTGATCCTGACTCTCTACTCGCTCGATCTGGGGCGAACCTCCGCCATGGCCAAGGGGGCACTGAGGCCCGGGAGCAGCTTCGCAGGGCAACTGGAGCTGTTCTCCCTCGTCGAGGTGGGACTGAGCAGGCGGGAGGGCAGGGAGCTCGACACCATTACTTCGGCGAGCGCTATGGAACATAATCAGGCCCTCAGGTCGGATCCCCTGGCCTTCGGACACGCCTGCCTGTTCGGGGAGTGGGTGCTGGGCCTGATGTACGGCAACGAACCCAGCCAGCCCGTCTTCCATCTGATCGCCAGGACTCTGGCCGGGCTCTGTGTCCTGCCGGACAGGTGGGCAGTGACCTGCGCGGGAGTGGAGTCGCTCGTGCGGCTGGCCGGAATGGGGATCGAGCTGCGGAGGTGTACTCTGTGCGGCAGGGAGACGGGCGACTCGGCCAGGTTCAGCGCCAGGAGCGGTGGTGTGGTGTGCGAAGCCTGCGGCACCGATGTCCGGGAAGTGCCTAAGGGTGTCATCGAGTACCTGAGGAAGGTCAGGGAAGGCGGGCTCGAAGCCGCCTGCAGAATCAGGCTCTGGAAGGGTGGTCACAGGCAGTGTCACGATCTCCTCAGGGCCTTCGTGGAGGCGCAGTTGCAGAACCGCCTGCGGCTCCGATCACTGGATATCCTGGAGGATCTCGAGAATGATGCAGGATGAGGACCTGAGGGCCGGAGACGCAGGCGAAGAAGCCGCAGCCGGGGACCTGATGAAGAAGATCACCTCCCTGTCGAAGAGGCTGGGCTTCGTCTACCAGTCCGGTGAGATATACGGAGGGCTTCAGTCCGCATGGGACTACGGTCCGCTCGGTGTCGAGCTCAAACGGAACATCGAGGCGAGCTGGTGGAACGAGATGGTCCGCACCCGCAAGAACGTGGTGGGCATAGATACCAGCATCATCACCCACCCGGAGGTCTGGCGGGCATCGGGCCACGTCGAGCACTTCCATGATCCCCTCGTGGACTGCCTGAAGTGCCGGAGCAGGTTCAAGGCGGACTCCCTGGAGGGCGAGACCTGCCCCAACTGCGGAGGCGATCTAACGCAGCCCAGGGAGTTCGGGCTGATGTTCAGGACCCACATGGGGCCGGTCGAGGATGAGGCTGCGGTGGTCTACCTCCGCCCCGAGACATGTCAGTCGATCTTCGCGAACTTCAGGAACATCTGCACATCCACGAGGCTGTCCCTTCCCTTCGGGATCGCCCAGATAGGGAAGGCTTTCCGCAACGAGATAACTCCCAGGAACTTCATCTTCCGTTCCCGCGAGTTCGAACAGATGGAGATGGAGTTCTTCTGCAGGCCTGACGAGGCCGCAGTCTGGATGGAATACTGGGTGGACGCCAGGAGATCCTGGTACCTCTCCCTTGGTATCAGGGAGTCGAACCTGCGGCTGCGCCCGCACGCGGAGGGCGAGCTGGCTCACTACGCAGCCTCCTGCGTTGACATCGAGTACGCGTTTCCCTTCGCTCCGGGAGGCTTCGGGGAGCTCGAGGGAATCGCCAATCGAACGGACTACGATCTTGCCGCTCAGATGCGGGTCAGCGGCCAGGACCTGTCCTTCGTAGACCAGGCCGGCAACGAGAAGATCGTCCCGTGGGTGGTCGAGACCAGCGGGGGGGTCGGGCGGACCCTTCTGGCCGTCATGCTCGACTGCTACGACGAGGACGAGATAGAGGGAAGGACAAGAGTCGTGCTGAGGCTGCCCCCTTCCCTTGCCCCGATCAGGATCGCAGTCCTGCCCCTCTCCCGC
>JAFGKQ010000290.1 GCA_016928495.1 Candidatus Fermentibacterales bacterium | reverse complement strand
GAACGTCGCGGGGCTTCGGGAGGCGAACAGCACCGAGTTCGACGCGGAGACCCCTCATCCCGTGGTCGCACTGATGGATGAGCAGAGGGAGGTCGTGGACAAGGGCGGCACCATGCGTCTCGGAGCCTTCCGATGCGATCTTGCCGAGGGCAGCAGGGCTTGGAGGGCCTACCACGCCGGCGAGTATCGCGACTTCGCTCTTTACGAGCGCCACAGGCACAGGTACGAGCTGAACAACGACTACCGCGAGGCCCTGTCGGAGGCCGGCATGGCCTTCACAGGCCTCTCACCCGACGGGGCGCTCGTCGAGATCGTGGAGAGACCCGACCATCCCTGGTTCGTGGCATGCCAGTTCCATCCGGAGTTCAGGTCGCGGCCGCTGGACCCCCATCCCCTCTTCGTCTCTTTCATATCGGCTTCGCTGGAGAGGTCCGGGCGTGGCTCCTAGGGAGCACTGCGGGCTGTGCGGCATCGCGGGTACTCCCGATTCCGTCCCGCTCGCCGCGGAGGGGCTCTTCTCACAGCAGCACAGGGGACAGGAGGCCGCCGGGCTGATGGCACACACCGGCACGGACCTCGTGCTCCACACGGGAACCGGCCTGGTGGCCGAGGCCTTCGCGAATCTCCCGCATTCACTGATGTCGTCGGGTGCCATGATGGCCATCGGCCACGTCCGGTACGGCACCTTCGGATCGTCGGTTGCCCTCAACACCCAGCCTCTCGCTGCCGAGGTCGGCGGTTGCCCTGTCGGGATCGCGCACAACGGGACCATTCACAACGCCTCCGTGCTGAGGAGGAACCTCCAGCGCGAGGGAGCCATATTCCAGACCGATTCGGACACCGAGGTCGTGCTGCACCTCATGGCAAGGAACATGGCCGGCTCCGGATTCGACGTTAACAATGCGCTGCTTGCCTCCCTCGAGCCGCTCAGGGGTGCGTACTGCCTGCTTCTTCTCACCCGCGAGGGGCTGATCGCTCTCAGAGACCCGCTGGGCTTCAGGCCCCTCAGCATCGGCAGGCTGCCGGGTGGCGGCTGGGCCGTGGCGAGCGAGACGATAGCCTTCTCCGTCTGCGGGGCCGAGTACGTCAGGGAGGTCGAGCCCGGCGAGATGCTGTTCATGGCCTTTCCGGGGGGAGGGGACCCTGTCAGCACGAGGTTCTCGCCTGCCGGGAAGCTCGCCCAGTGCATCTTCGAGCACGTCTACTTCGCCAGGCCGGGCAGCCTGGTGTTCGGGGACAGCGTCTCGCAGACCAGGACCAGGATGGGTGCCCGGCTCGCCAGAGAGGCGCCCTGCGAGGTGGACGCGGTCGTCCCTGTCCCGGACAGCGGCACCTTCGCCGCTATGGGCTACTCCAGGGAGCTGGGCCTGCCCCAGGACTTCTGCTTCACGAGGAACCACTACATCGGGAGGACCTTCATAAGCCCGGCCTCTTCCAGCCGTTCGAGCATGGTCATGAGGAAGCTCCAGATCATCCCCGAGGCGGTCCGGGGCAGGAAGCTCTGCGTCGTCGAGGACAGCATAGTCCGGGGGACCACCAGCCTGACGAGGATAAGGGCCCTCAGGGCCGCCGGCGCAGCCGAGGTCCACATGAGGGTCTGCTGCCCCCCGCATCGCTTCGGATGCTACTTCGGCATCGACTTCCCCGAGCAGAGCAGCCTGGTCGCATACGGAAGGAGCGTGGAGGAGATCAGGGAGTTGCTTGACCTCGACTCGCTGGCCTACCTCTCGGAGGAGGGCATGCTCTCGTGCGTGACCGCCCATCCGAGTCAGGACTACTGCACTGCCTGCTTCAGCGGCGTCTACGCCTCGGTGCCGGACGGCAACCCGATCCCGCCCCGGTGCGGCCGGGGAGACGCATGATACCCGGCGGGGTCGCGATACTGGATTTCGGCTCGCAGTACAGCCAGCTCATAGCGCGCAGGGTGAGGGAGCTGGGCGTCTACTGCGAGCTCTTCAGGGGAGACGCCCCTCTCTCCGACATCATGTCCGTCTCGCCAGGGGCGATCATCATGTCCGGCGGGCCGTCCAGCGCCTACGACCGCGGCGCGCCCATGCCCGCCGAGGGAGTGCTTGATCTCGAGATCCCGATACTCGGCATCTGCTACGGCATGCAGATCCTGACCCTGGCCGGCGGAGGCAGCGTGGGAGGAGGCGGGCGCAGGGAGTACGGGCCCGCCGCCATACGTCCGGTGAGCGGGTCCGTTCTCATGGACGGGGTCGGATACGGGGAGCAGGCCTGGATGAGCCACGGGGACAGGGTGGAGGAGATGCCGAAGGGCTACTTCCCGGTTGCCTCCACCGATGCCATTGCGGTAGCTGCCATGGAGAACGCTTCCAGCCAGCGCTTCGCCGTCCAGTTCCACCCCGAGGTGGAGCATACTCACTTCGGCAGGGTCCTTCTGGAGAACTTCCTCTTCGGCATCTGCGGCCTGGAGCGCAAGTGGAAGATGTCCTCCTTCGCGAGCGAGGCGGTGGGCAGGATCAGGGAGCAGGTAGGGTCCGAAGGCGGCGTCATACTCGGTCTCTCGGGCGGTGTAGACTCGTCCGTCGTGGCCGCGCTGCTCCACAGGGCTCTGCCGGACAGGTTCGTCCCGATTTTCGTGGACACCGGTCTGCTCAGGCTGGGCGAGAGGGAGATGGTCGAGAGGACCTTCGGAGACCACTTCGGCATGCACCTGGTGGTGATGGACGCCCGGGTGAGGTTTCTTCGAGAGCTGGAGGACGTTGAGGACCCGGAGCAGAAGCGCAAGACCATCGGGAGGCTCTTCATCGAGGTCTTCGAGGATGCAGCCGGGAAGCTCCCGGGCATCACCCACCTGGCTCAGGGCACGCTCTACCCGGACGTGATCGAGAGCATGTCCTACAAGGGCCCGTCGGCGACGATCAAGAGCCATCACAATGTTGGCGGGCTGCCGGAACGGATGAACCTGAAGCTGCTCGAGCCCCTGAGGGAGCTGTTCAAGGACGAGGTCAGGCAGCTCGGGATCGAGCTCGGCCTGCCCGAGGAGCTGGTCTGGCGGCATCCCTTCCCGGGTCCGGGGCTTGCGGTCCGGATCCTGGGTCCGGTGGGGCGCGAGGATCTGGATCTCCTCAGGCGGGTGGACAGGATCTTCACGGACTTCCTCAGAGAGAAGGACCTGTACATGGACGTATGGCAGGCCTTCGCCGTGCTGCTGCCCGTTCGGGCCGTGGGCGTCATGGGCGACAACAGGACCTATGAGAGGGTAGTGGCGCTGAGGGCCGTGACCTCCAGCGATGGAATGACCGCGGACTGGTACAGGATGGACCCGGTGCTTCTCGCCGAGGTCTCGGCACGCATAGTGAACCATGTGGCCGGGGTGAACAGGGTCGTCTACGACGTCTCTTCGAAGCCGCCCGGGACCATCGAGTGGGAATGAGGGCCGGGGCCCTCTGGGAAGGTTGCTGACGATGAGGAACGCACGGGCGTGGCTCGCCGCAATAGCGGCGCTTGCTCTTCTTGCCGGATGCGGCGACAGCCCCTCCGGAGGCGAGATAGCCGACGAGGACTACTTCCCTCACGGTCTGGGCTCTAGCTGGGAGTACGGCAAGGCGGGGCTGGTGGACACCCTTGGCCTGACCTTCACCCTGACGGGCAGCCGGGTGACCACCGTGACATCGGTCCTGGAGCAGTCGGGAGGCACTCTCGTCGAGATGACGAACCTTGGTCTGGACACGCTCTACCTGCCGGGGGTGGACACGCTTCCGCTTCCGATTCCTCCAAGGACGATCGCCAGGATGAGGACGGACGGCATCTGGGTCTACGGCGACTCGACCATGCAGGACTCGACCTGGCTGGTAAGGTTCCCGCTCGTGGTCGGCAACACCTGGACCAGCCACAGCGACCCCGACGTCGAGTCGGAGATCGTCTCCATGACCGAGGAGGTGATCGTGCCGGACGGCACGTTCAGTGACGTGCTCCACGTACGCGCCACTCAGTCCACCGCGGTGAGCGAGCTGGTGACCGACTACTACTTCGCCCCGGACGTGGGCAGCATCATGACCGAGATCGCGGCCTCCGTGGTCGGCCAGCCGCCCAGCTACGAGTCCAGCGAGAAGCTCGAGGATCACCTGGTCTACTGATTCCCTCGACAGGGATGCCAGGCGTACCCACCGGTGGTTGACTTCATGACTATCCTTAAGTATTTACGCAAATACTTAAGGAGGTTTCCTGATCCGACCGGCACTACGCCATACCGAGTTGTCTGCCAAGGTATTCGGTGCGCTTTCGTCTACGGTCCGCCTGGCAATGCTCG
>JAFGKQ010000021.1 GCA_016928495.1 Candidatus Fermentibacterales bacterium | reverse complement strand
TGTAGCCAAGAGGTTCCGCACCCTCGAGCTTGGACCTGACCTTGCGGATGGTGGCGACCAGCCCCAGGCTCCTCACCATGTCCAGGGTCTGCCTGACCTGCTGGGGCTTGGCCCTGGCCTTGCCGAGCAGCGACTTCCTGCCGACCACGATCTTGCCGCCCTCCGTCCCGGGGCTGACGGCAGAGTGGATGGTCCGCACTCTGACTGAGCCGGGCTCCAGCGAGGGCGAGGGGGCCTCCGTGACGGTCACGGAACCATCCCTCATGCGCTGAGTTAGTATTCTCACGACGTCCTCCGGAAGGAGAAGGTTCTGCCAAATGTACCTTCATGGAGGCGAAGTGCAAAACGGGGCCCTGTCCCCGGGGCTCTCTTGACCGGTGGAGAGCAATAGAGAAATGTAGCTAACCAGTGTCGTCACCCGGTCTGGAGGGCGCATCTTGAGGATCGTCGGGCTGCTTCTAGGGCTTGTCGCCGGTCTGGCCATGGCCGGGTCCCTGCCTTACTGCCGCGAGGGGCTCATAGATGCCCCGGTCGCGGACGTTCTCGAGCACACCGAGATCAAGGCAGGGGGCTCGTTCACGGTCTTCTCCTACGAGGTCGGGGACAGCGCGAGCAGCTCGAGCGAGACCGACTTCGCCGTGGGCGGGCACGTCGACTTCGGCCTGTTCAACAGGGTCCAGCTGGGCGTCACCTACCTCAACAGCGGGGGCATCTCCGGCAGCGCCAGGGTCCTGGTGCTCCGCGAGAGCGTAAAGCGCCCCGGCATATCCGTGGGCATGGAGAACATCACCCCCGAGGAGGACTACGAGTTCTTCAGGGATGACGAAGACTCCCTGTACGTGTACGGCGAGGCCCAGAACTGGTCGGCCTACGTCGTGGTCAGCAAGGACCTGTTCTACCTCTGCAGCATTCCCGCCTCTGTCAGCCTGGGCTACGGGATCGGCCGCTTCCGGCAGGCCAGCGATGCCGAGAGCGACGGGTTCTCTAACCCCCTGAGCGGGCTGTTCCTCTCGGTGGATTTCCGGCCGGGGCAGGACATCGACGTGCTGGCCGAGTGGGACGGGCGCGACCTGAACCTGGGCGTGGAGTACGAGTTCAGCAGGTACGTGTCAGCCATGTTCGCCGTTGCCGAGCTCGAGCAGATGATCAGGTCCGCTGCAAGCGACATGCACGACGCCACGGACGTGATGCAGAACGTGAAGTTCGGCCTGGGCGTCGAGGTGACGATAGGGCCCTTCTTCGGGACCACCCATCTCGACCCGACCGAGAGGCTGACCCCGCGGAGGGGGGACGAGGAGGCCCTCCGGCAGCTGGAGGAGTACAGGCGCAACGCCCAGCGGGAGATCGAAGAGCTGGAAGACATGATGGACTAGGCATGGCCCGGCGATGAGACCCCTCCCTCTGGTCCTGCTGCTTGTCGCAGTCGCCCTGCACGCCGGGTCTCTGCCGTTCGCCAGGGACGGCCTGATAGACACACCAACCGCGACCGTGCTCGAGCATACCGAGCTGATGTTCGGGACCTGCTTCACGATGTTCTCCTACTCCAACCCGGACGGGTCGACCGAGGACGACTTCGCCCTGGCGGGCCATCTCGACTGCGGGCTCTTCGGGTGGGCCCAGGCCGGGCTCTGCTACCTGGGCGAGGCGGGGCTCTCGGCTCACCTCAGGCTGTTGCCGTTGAGCGAGACCTACGCGAGGCCCGGCATCGCCATAGGGGTTCAGAACATCACGACCGAGGAGGACTACGAGTTCTTCCGTGGGGGGCCCGAGGACAGGCTATACAGCAACGGAAGGAACCAGACCTTCTCGGCCTACCTGGTCCTCACCAAGAACGTGGGCTACCTCACCGGGCAGCCCGTCTCGGTCAGCCTGGGCTACGGGATCGGCCGCTTCTGGGAGGACGAGCAGGAGGACCCTGAAGCAGCGACGAATCCCGCGACCGGCCTGTTCGGCTCGATGTCCTGGTCCTTCGGCCCTGCCGAGGCGTATCTGGAGTACGACAGCAGGGACCTCAACCTCGGGGCCCAGTACCAGTTCGGCGATCACGTGAGGGTCCAGGCGGCTGTAGCCGAGATCGAGGAGCTGATGGCCTCCTCGAGCGAGGACTACGATTCGACGGACGTGATGCGGCACGTGAAGTTCACGGTCGGGCTGGAGTTCGTCCTGGGCCCGCTCTACAGGCCGAGAAGCGGGGGCTTCGAGAGGACGGAGGAGCAGCTCCGGACTCTCGAGCAGATCGAGCAGTACCGCAGGGAGATCGAGGAGACCATGAGGGACCTCGAGGAGAGGCTCCGCGACTAGACCTCGGCCTGCCCCGTGCGCCTCTCCCTCTTCGGATCATTGGCTTTGGCGCTCAGGGCGGCGCGCATGCCCTCGAGGTTCTGGACGACCTCGTCCAGGGCGGTCTGGGCGTCCTTGAGCTCGGGCACAGAGATGTAGCCCAGCTCGCTGCTCAGGATCAGCAGCGTCTCTATCTCCGCCGCCGAGTCCAGGGCGGCGATGACGCATCTGAGGAGGTCTCCCGCCCTTCTGCGCTGATGCCCCCTGGCGATGTTGTAGGGGACCATCAGCGCCGCGTGGCGGAGCTCCTGCCCGAGAGCGCTCTGCTCGTCCTTCGGAAACGCCCTGACGAGGATGTACATCGTCCTCGCCATGGCCATGGCTTCCTTCCAGACGAGCAGCTTCTGGTAGCCTCTCAAGGGATCCTCCTTCTGCAGCAGTGGCAGATCCGGCGGCAGGACATTTTACCGCAAAAAGCCGTCATATACAAGGGTAATGGAAGGGCTGAAGGGCCGCGAGGGCTCAGGAGATTCTGCCCTGGCTCTCCATCTCGGCCTCGACCATCTCGCCGACCAGCTCTTCGAAGGAGACGGTCGGCTCCCAGCCCAGCTTCCTGCGTGCCTTGGAGTAGTCACCGCAGAGCGCGTGCACCTCGGTGGGCCTGAGATAGCGCAGGTCCGTCTCCACGTGGTCGTGCCAGTCCAGGCCGACGTGGCCGAAGGCCTGCTCGAGGAACTCCTGAACGGAATGGGTCTGCCCCGTTGCGACCACGTAGTCATCGCCCTCGGGCTGCTGGAGCATCAGGTACATGGCCCTCACGAAGTCCCTGGCATGCCCCCAGTCCCTCTTCGCGTCGAGGTTGCCCAGGGCCAGCTTCTTCTGCAGGCCCAGCTTGATGCGGGCTGCGGCCATCGCGATCTTGCGGGTTACGAAGTTCTCTCCCCTCCTGGGGGACTCGTGGTTGAAGAGTATCCCGCTGGAGGCGTGCAGGCCGTATCCGGTCCTGTAGTTCACGACCATCCAGTGAGCGTAGAGCTTGGCCGCGGCGTAGGGGCTGCGGGGCATGAAGGGGGTCTCCTCGTTCTGCGGCGGGGGGGAGGCGCCGAACATCTCGCTGGTGGATGCCTGGTAGAAGCGGCACTCCTTGGTCAGGCCGACCTCCCTTATCGCGTCGAGGATCCTGGTCACCCCCAGGGCGTTGACGTCGCCCGTGTACTCCGGGATGTCGAACGAGATGCGGACATGGCTCTGGGCGGCCAGGTTGTAGATCTCGTCGGGCCCCGTCTTCTCCAGGATCCTGTTGAGGCAGCTCGAGTCGGACAGGTCCCCGTAGTGAAGGAAGAGCTGCTGGCCGTAGACGCTGGAATCCTGCCTGAGATGCTCCAGCCTTCCGCGGTTGAAGGTGCTGGATCGCCTTACTATGCCGTGGACTTCATAGCCCTCGTCCAGAAGGAGCTCGGTGAGATAGGAGCCGTCCTGCCCCGTTATGCCCGTGATGAGTGCTTTCTTGGCTGCCATCGTCGAGTGTACCCCCGTTCGTGGAGGTGGATATACACACAAACCTGGCCGCGTGGGAGTGAAGCCCGTCCTTCCGGTGGCGGGCTCTGCGACGCTTCCTGAGGCGGAGTCGGGCGGCTACGGCATCATGCCCGGACGATCGTCCAGATGCCGATTCCCACGAAGCCGGCACCGGCTACCGTCCTGAGGAGCTTCTCGCTCACCAGCCTGGAGATGGCGTCTCCCAGGAGAACGCCGATGGCGGACGTCGCTATCAGCGCCAGCGAGGCCCCGATGAAGAGCGAGAGCTTGCTGATCTGCCTGTCGGACGCGAACAGGAACGTTGCGAGCTGGGTCTTGTCGCCCAGCTCGGCCAGGAAGATGGTGCCGAAGACCAGTAGTAGGGCTCTCAGGTTCATGGACGATACTCCCTGGTCATGCCCGTGCTTGAAGCCGGGCAGGTTGTTCGAGAGGGCTCACGCCTGCGGGTAGACACCGGAAGGATGTGTCCTGGCGCCCGCTCGAGGCAACTCAGGTGAGTCCGGTCCGGTGCGGGGAGGGGAACCGGGGAAGCCTCGCCGGGCTTCCTGTGTGCGGCGCAGGGAGGCAAGCAGCCGGCGCGGTTGGCTCCGCCCGGGACATTGTGCCGGAAGGGCATTGTTCTTATACTGAATTCGTATGATAGCAGCCAAAGGTGCATTCCGTCTGGAGGTGCCGTAGTGAGGACATGCGCGTTTCTTGTCCTGGGGCTTGCCGGTCTGGCGCTGGCTTCGGGCCTGGGGATGGTCTCCTCCGACCAGGCTGGCGTGAGGCTCGAGCTGAGCTCCCCCAACCCCGACGTCACCGAGGTCTGGCACAAGGGAGAGATCTACTCCCGGGTCAGCATTCCGGGCGTCGAGAACCTGGCCGAGTTCTCCCTGCCCAGGCTGCCCGTCTACAGGGTCTGGCTGGAGGCCCCCATCGGCGCAAGTGTCGAGTTCGACGTCACCGTCAACAGGATGACCTGCCTACCCGGCAACACGGTGCCGTACGCAGTGGAGCCCGGCATCCAGTCCGCAACCAAGGACCGCCCCAGGTCCGAGTACACCATGGGTTTCGACCCTGCGGTGTACGAGCAGGGGCAGGCCTATCCCCGGGCCTGGGTCCGCGCCGTCGAGGCAGGCATGATGAGGGGAAGGAACCTGATCCTCGTCGAGGTGATGTCGGTCAGATGGAATCCGTCCGACGGTTCGATGCAGATTCTGAACAGCGCCAGCATCGATGTGCGGTTCGTGGGCGGAGACCTCGGCGAGACCTACTACCAGGCCGGGCGCCTGATGGCGGCAGGCTTCGAGACCATGCTCTCCGAGCTGCTTGCCAACTACGGCACGTTCGAGGACCCGGGCTGGGATACCCCGCCCGCGCCCTACCTCATAGTCTCCCATCAGGATTTCGCGTCGACCATGCTCGACGGCTTCATAACCTGGAAGGAGAGCCAGGGCTTCGACGTGACTCTGGTGGACCTCACCGAGACCGGAAGCTCGGCCACCCAGATCAGGGACTACATCATCGACGCCATCGCGAACTGGCCCGATCCCCCGGTCTACGTGCTCCTGGTGGGCGACACGGGCTACCTGCCGGGCTATTCTCCGACCACCTACAGCGGTGTCACGGACCTCTACTACGTGTGCCTGGACGACGGTGGCTACCAGCCCGATGCCTTCCTGGGCAGGTTCAGCGTACAGATCGGCTCCCAACTCGAGCTGATGTGCGACAGGGTGATCTGGTACGAGCAGGTCAGCGCCAGCGCTCCCTGGATCCAGGGCAGCGGCTGGATAGCCAGCGAGGACAACTGGCAAATCTCCGAGGGCACCCACAACTACTGCATCAGCAATTTCGGCGACCCGCTGGGCTACGATGCCGACAAGCTCTACAGGCACACCTACGGGGCCGACGCCTCGGATGTGGTAGCCTCTGTCAACGCGGGCCTCTCGATGCTGACCTTCTCGGGTCACGGCTCGGAGACGTCGTGGGGCGACATGCCCTTCAGCTCGGGCAACTTCGCGCAGCTCAACAACGACGACATGCTGCCCGGCGTGCTGTCGCACGCCTGTCTTACCGGCAGCTACAACACGGACACCGGATGGTGCGAGACCTGGACCAGAACCCCCGGCAAGGGCGCCATCTGGTTCTGGGGATCTGACCCGTCCACCTACTGGGACGAGGACGACATCCAGCAGAAGGGCGAGTTCGCGTGGTTCTGGGGCTCGCTGGTCTACTGGCCGATGGGCTTCCTCAACGGCGGCAAGCTGGCCGTCTACGAGTACTACGGCGGCGGCGGCAGCACGAAGTACTACTACGAGGGCTACAACCTGATGGGCGACCCGTCCCTGGCCATGAGGATCTGGGGCCTGACCGGGATCGAGGATGACGAGCCCTGGGCGCCCGACGGCTCGCCTCTGGCCGTGGCCGTGCTCTCGGCCAACCCGGTGGTCTCCAGCGCAGTGCTCGGGCTCGCCGGCCAGGGCAGCGTCCAGCTTTCGGTCTTCGACATCAGCGGCCGGCTGGTCGAGACCCCGTTCGAGGGAGAGATCTCGGGGACCCAGACCTTTGCCTGGGATGTCTCCAGGCTGACGCCAGGCGTCTACTTCCTCAGGCTGACCTCCGAGACCTCGATGGCCTCGGCCAGGGTCACGGTTCTGAGGTAGCGGAAGCCGGCCGAGCGACCGATGCGGGGCCGGGGTCTTCCCCGGCCCCCTGCGTCATGAGGGCGGGGTTGTTTCGGAACCCGACCGGGCTTTGTATACTAGCCACCAAATGTGACCGGACTATCACAAGCTCGGCCGGAGCCGGGCGGTGCGCCGCCTGCTTCGACCTGGAACGGCTGGAGGGACCTGTAGATGGCCATCGTAAGACCTTTCAGGGGGCTCAGGCCCAGACGTGATCTGGCCGAGAGGATCGCATCCCCTCCCTACGACGTCCTCGACTCTGACGAGGCCAGGGAGATGGCCAGGGACAACCCTCTGAGCTTCCTGCATGTCGTGAAGCCGGAGATAGACCTCGACCCGGGCCTGAGCCTCTACGATGACCGGGTCTACGCGAGGGGCGCCGAGAACCTCCGCAGGATGATCTCGGAGGGCGCGTTCAGCCAGGACGCCAAGCCCATGTTCTACTTCTACCGGCAGATCATGGGTCGGCACTCACAGGTCGGCTTGGTCGCATGCGTGTCGGTAGATGACTACGAGAACGACGTTATAAGGAAGCACGAGTTCACCAGGAAGGAGAAGGAAGAGGATCGCATAAGGCACATAACCGCGCAGAACGCCCACTGCGGCCCCGTCTTCCTGACCTACAACGATGTGCCCGAGCTGAACGAGCTCCAGGCCAGGATCTCCGGGGGCGACCCCGAGTACGACTTCACTGCCCCCGACGGGGTCCGGCACACGCTGTGGCTCGTGGAGAGCGACGCCGACATCATGCTCGTCCAGACCCTCTTCGCGCTTCAGCCCTGGCTCTACGTTGCCGACGGCCACCACAGGAGCGCCTCGGGGACCATCGTTGGACAGCGCAGGCGTGCGGCCAACCCCGCCCACAGGGGTGACGAGGAGTACAACTTCTTCCTGGCGGTTCTGTTCCCCAAGAGCCACATGCAGATCCTTCCCTACAACAGAGCGGTGGAGGACCTGGCTGGCCAGGGCGTGGAGGAGTTCCTGAAGAGGGCCGGCGAGAAGTTCGAGCTCCTCGATGACCCGCCGAAGAGCCCTTCAGAGCCGCATTCCTTCTCGATGTACCTCGAGGGAAAGTGGATAGGCCTTCGGGCGAGAGAGAGCAGCTTCCCTGCGGACGACCCGGTGCGGAGCATAGACTCGAGCATCCTTCAGCAGAACCTGCTCGGGCCCGTGCTGGGCATTGGCGACCCTCGCACCGACCAGCGCATCCGCTTCATCGGAGGGATACGTGGCACTGCTGAGCTGGAGAGGCTGGTCGATTCGGGAAAGTGCGCCGTTGCCTTCTCTCTCCATCCCGCGACCGTGGATCAGCTCATGTCGGTCGCGGACAGCGGCCAGGTGATGCCTCCCAAGTCCACATGGTTCGAGCCCAAGCTGCGAAGCGGCCTGGTCATCCATCTCCTGGACTAGCCGATGAGCACCCGTATATCAGCCTGTCTGGTCATCTCGCTCTCGGTGGCCGCCTGCTCCTGCGGGAGCAGGAGCGAGGCCTCGGCCGCCGTCGTGTCCTTCGCCGAGGCCCTTGCCGACTCGGACTACGTCACCGCATGGGAGCTGCTGACTCCCGCCAGCCAGGAGCGCTACGAGGCCGCCGCCGATGTGCTTCTCGAGTTCGGCTGGATCGAGGCCGGACCGGTTCTGGCCGGCGCTGCTCCCTCGATCACGGAGCAGATGTTCGGACAGCTCGACGGCTTCATGCTCTTCGAGGCGACCGTTTCCGCCGCTCCACAGAGCTTCGAGCTCAGCACCAGCGTGAAGTCGGTGAGCTACCCCGACAGCGGCCTGGCCGTTGTGGTGCTGCGAACCGGGGACGGCCTGCAGGAGGTGGAGGCCAGGAGGGCCGCGGACGGGCAGGGCTGGCTTGTGGACCTCTCCACACTGGAGCCCCCCTTGCAGGAAGCGCCCGGAGAGTGAAGATTGCAGGCTAGACGGACAATCCGCTTCTCGACAGGGGCCATTCGAAGGAAGGACAAGACCAGATGAGAGCTCTGATGATCTTCGCCGGTGTCATGATCGTCATCGGGCTGCTGTTCCTGCTGCCCGCCTTCGGCGTGGGAATCGGCAAGTGGTGGCCGGCCTTCTTCTCTCTGATAGGCCTTATCTCTCTTCTGCGGGGCATCTCCGAGAGGGCGCACGTCGTCTTCGGCATGATGCTGCTGGGCTGGGGCGCTGCCGGCGTCGTGGCGCTGCACAGCGGCGAGCTCGGCATCAACAGCGGCTGGCTCTTCTTCATCGGCGCCTTCTTCATCTGGATGCCCATTGCATGGCTCCTCGGACGGGTCATAACTCCCAGGGAGAAGTGGGAGGAGTAGCCCGGGCCTACCTGTAGATGGCCTTTATGGCGCCCCAGCTCTCCGGGGCCAGGCCGGCGTCGTCGTACATCCCAGTGCGAATGAGGAAGTCCATCGAGTAGATCGGAGCCTGGGTCGCGGTCTGCTCGAATGGGACCCAGTAGGTCCACACATAGAAGTCATTTGACCAGAAACTGTGGCTCGAGCCGGAGATCCCTCCGATGGTGTTGTCGGCAAGCAGGGAGGGCCACCCTCCGGCTGACATCTCCGTGTTGACTATGAGCCAGAACTGCGAGAAGACAGTGATTCCGCATCCGTAGTCCGCGAAGCAGGGCACGGCATGCTGCGCCTGGACGGAGGTCTGGTCCAGTTGGCTGAGGGGAGCGCCCACGCCTCCTTCCCATAGCTCGCAGTAGAAGGAGGCCGTGTCCCAGGGGAACAGCGGATGGTGGTAGAACCAGAGTTCGCTCTCGGAGAGACACCAGTGGTGCAATCCTGGATAGAAGTCGTTGATGTCGAACCAGGTGCCGCGGTAGGTGCCGGTCCAGGCGATCCAGTAGGGGACTCCGTCATCGTACTGGAACTCGAGGTCCGTGCCCGCGGGTGGAAGCTGGTCGAGCCGGATGGCGGCATAGCCGGAGACGAGGAACAGGGCCGCAAACAGGAGCTGAACAGGCGCCAATGCCATTACCTCCCGCTGATCCGTATAACCGCCAGCGGGAAGCTCCGTCAAGCAGGAGTG
>JAFGKQ010000289.1 GCA_016928495.1 Candidatus Fermentibacterales bacterium | reverse complement strand
TCGTCGCTTCGCCTTCGATGTTCCTCCTGTGGGTCCGGCTGTCGAGCCAGGTCGCATAGGCGCAAGAGGCCGGGTGCTCTCCCCCCTGGACGGCGCTGACGTTCTCCCTGTAGCTCGTAACGTTGAGCATGAGCTCGACCATCAACACCCTGAAGTCCATGCCGCCGTGCCCGATCTCACGCGCACCCGAGGACATGTCCCTGCAGTGCCCACGGCAGACCATGGCCACGGACTCGCTCCACTCCAGGGTCTCGAGGCCCATCTGTGCACGGTGGCAGTTCACCGCGCCGAAGACGAACATCTCGAGCTCGTGATCGACCGTGCCGGTCCGTGGGGTCGAGAGAAGGCAGCAGCCCGGACAGAGGAGAGGGACCAGGAGCGCGGGAACGACCGTCCGGAGCACCGTCCGGAGCGGACTTCCGGAGAACCGTGCGGAACCCGGGCAACTCATCGAGGGTCCCTCCAGCAAGGTAGCTCGCGCAACCGGGGACAATTCCCGCTCGAGGAGGTTTCCCTTGCATAGTAGTAAGTAGCAAAGAGCTGTTCTGGAGTCAATCCGTGGCGCCTCCGGCTGCTTCCCGGAGGTGCTTCACACGAACGGCTATTGGCCACATATTGCTTTCCTGGTTCTCGCTGCAGCCGTCATCACAGTCGGGATAGAGGCCACGTGCCGCGGCAGGGGGGTGAGCTGACCCTCCCATGGTCCTCCCGGCGTCCAGGACCGGAGGCCGTATTGCTCTGGTGGATCGAGGACCCGGTGCTCAGGGCCGGTGACAACCCCGGAACGGATCTCGTCAAGAGCCTCCGGAAGAACGAGAGGCTGGCCACCGTGATCTCCCTCCTGGACGAGATCGTGAATCCTCCGGCCTACTCCCCGGCAGAGCTCACGGACTTGGGGATAACCAGGTACAACATACCCGTGCCCGACTTCACGCCGCCCAACCTCGATCAGCTCCGGCAGTTCGTCAGGCTGGTCGAGCAGGCTGCTCCGGAGGGCCAGATACTCGTCCATTGCAGCGATGGGCTGACTGTCACGGCCACCTTCGCGGCGGCCTGGCTCATGCATCAGGGGTTCAGCCTTCCCGCGGCTCTCAACCGGATTCGGGAGGACTTCCCTCTGGCCGTCGAGGACGACGAGCACAAGCGCATCCTGGAGCGCTACGACAGTCTCAGGTAGGCCAGCCCAGAAGCTCCCCCGTTCTCTCGACCCACGCGGCCATGGCCCTGGCCGATCGCTCGGCGATCGCCGCTCGCTTCTCGCGTCGTCCCCTGATCTCGGGCGGCGACTCCATCATCGAGTAGTTCACGTTCGATGGTTGGAAGACCCGGGGCTCCTGCTTACGGAGGTGCGCCATCAGGCTCCCCAGGGCGGTCTCTACCGGAGGCGGCTCGACAGCCGCCGCTCTCAGGTCCGAGGCCAGCAGGATTCCGGCGACGAGGCCGCTGGCGATGGACTCCACGTAGCCTTCGACACCGGTTATCTGACCGGTGAACCGGATCCCCTCGCGACCACGGAGCCTCAGTCTCTCGTCGAGAAGACGGGGCGAGTCGATGAACGTGTTCCGGTGCATCGACCCGAGCCTGAGGAACCTGGCCCTCTCGAGGCCGGGTATCATGCGGAAGACCCTCCTCTGCTCCGGTCCGGTCAGCCTCGTCTGGAAGCCCACCATGTTCCAGGCACTTCCCTCCTCGTTCTCCCTGCGCAACTGGACTACGGCCCAGGGTCTCCTGTCGGTGGTCGGATCGACGAGGCCCACGGGCTTCATCGGTCCATGCGCCAGGGCCATGCCGCCGCTTGCGGCGATCACCTCGACCGGAAGGCACCCGCCGAAGTGCAGCTCCGCCTCGAACACGCGAGGAGGGGTCCTGCCGGCGCTGGAGACCGCGCTCACGAAGGCGTCGTAGGTCTCCCGGTCCATCGGGCAGTTCAGGTAGTCCGATCCCTCTCCCCTGCCGTAGCGGGACTGCTCGAAGACCACGGAGCGATCGATGGAGTCAGACTCGACAACGGGAGCGATCGCGTCGTAGAAGTAGAGGTGAGCGCATCCGGTCAGCCTCTCTATCGACCGCGACATCGCGGGGCTCGTCAGGGGGCCCGTCGCTACCAGGAGCGGCTCTTCGAGCCGCGGATCGTCGAGATCCTCCACCTCCCTGCGCACCAGCTCGATCAGCGGGGAGGACCCCACTCTCGACGTGACCATGCCGGAGAAGCGCTCGCGGTCAACGGCAAGGGCTCCGCCGGCAGGGACGCGGCAGGCGTCGGCACAGCTCAGCAGCAGCGAGCCCGCCTCCCTCAGCTCCCTCTTGAGGAGCCCGACTGCGTTCGAGAGGCTGTCCGATCTCAGGGAGTTGGAGCAGACCAGCTCGGCGAGCATGCCGCCGGTGTGCGCAGGAGAAGAGCGTCCCGGGCGCATCTCGATCAAGCGGACTCGCAGCCCGGCCCGGGCGAGCTGCCAGGACGCCTCGCAGCCCGCGAGGCCCCCTCCGATCACGAAGGCGTCGGGGGAGCGCCCTACGCCCGGCCTCATCTCACCGCAGGACCACCACGCGTCTCGAGCGCACCAGTCCCTCCGCCCGGACCATGAGGGTGTACACGCCCTGCGGCAGGTCGCCCGTGTCCATGTACAGGCTGCCCCCGAAGGGCGCGTCGGAGCCGGTCGAGAACACGAGCCTGCCGGACATGTCGAACAGGCCGACCGTCCACGGTGCCCGGCAGACGGCCAGCTCGAGATCGAAGCCGGAGGAACAGGGATTGGGAACGGGGAAGCCGACGGGCACCAGCCCGGGAACCTCCGAGAAGCCGCCCCCGGTGCTCCCCGCGTAGGTCCCGGTGACGCTCATGTCGTCGATCCAGAACCCGGGACCGGTATCGCCGTCGTCGTCGGAGAAGAACCAGAGCTCGATCCTGGCGATGTCCCCGGTATCCATGAAGGAGAGATCGTAGCTCCTGGGAAGCCACTGCATGTTGCCGCGGTCTCCCGGC
>JAFGKQ010000288.1 GCA_016928495.1 Candidatus Fermentibacterales bacterium | reverse complement strand
TCAGGGACGTAGTTAAAGCGATTCAACTTGCTCGGGGATCCCCGGGAACCCGTGACAGTCGAGGCGAGCGTTCAGGGACGTAGTTAAAGCGATTCAACTTGCTCGGGGATTTCCAGGAACCCGTGACAGTCGAGGCGAACGTTCAGGGACTTAGTCAAAGCAATTCAACTTGCTCGGGGATTTCCAGGGACCCGTGACAGTCGAGCAAGTTGAATTGCTTCAACTACGTCCCTATGATGCAGAGGAAGCTGAAGTTCCTCTCGGTCCGGTTCTGGAAGTGGTGGAGGTCGTAGGGGGGAACGAAGGCGCAGTAGCCTGGCCTCAGCTCGTGCGCGAACCCGTCACCGTCGACGACCTCTCCCTCTCCCTCGACCACGTAGATCACGTGCTCCATCTCGTGGGTGTGCCGCGGCGTATGGCCGCCCGGGCGGATGGTGAACATCCTCATGACGATGCGGTTGGAGCCCTCCTTCTCGCCTACGAGGATTCGCTTCTGGACCTTCGACGCTCCGGAGTCCCTGACCTCCTGCGGCCTTACTTCCGTGCTCTTCTTTACGGTAACCACTTCCTTGCTCCCTGGTCATGGTGATGGCTCTTGCCTACGGGCAGTGCCCTTGCCCCTGCACACTGAAACAAGCGAAACGCCGTGCTCGTTGTCAAAGCCCCCTCAGGGTCCGCTCCGCTCCCAGGGCAGCGGATCCGGGAGGTACTCCCCCTGTTGCTCCTCGTAGGGCTCGTGTGAGAGGGAGCGGGAGGCCAGAGCCTGGGAGACCAGGTCGTCCACCAGGCCCGACAGATCGCGCTGGTACCAGCCGGATCCGTAGGAAGCGGCGATCCTGCCATGTGTCTCGAGTATCAGCAGGGTCGGGTAGCCGTCCACCATGAAGTCCCTGGAGACGGCCCCATCGTGATCGAGGATCACGGGAGAGCTTATGCCCCAGGTCGCGATCACTCCGCGCAGGCTGTCGAGGTCGGTCGACGGGTTCACCAGCGCGATGATGGCGGCAACGGGCATCTCCGAGTACTGCTCCCTCATCGTCTGGAGCCGGAGGAGCCCCTGGACGTCCGCCAGCGAGGCGCAGTCGCAGAACAGAACGAGAGTAATGTGCTTGTCGAGCTCCCCGTAGAGACTGAGAGGAACGGGTGTGTTGAACCAGACGTGGCCGGGCGGGAAGTCCCCTACGGTGCTGAAGCGCTCCGCGCAGGGCTGGCTGGCGCCGCCCAGGCTGAACAGGTAGGCCAGCAGCGCGCAGGCCGCGACAAGGGCAGCCGTGAATGCGATCCTGGAGCGCAGCAGTCTCCTCGAGAGCTCGGTGCGCTTCGATCCGCCGGGCAGCAGGAGGAAGGTCAAGCCTCCTCCTCGCCCAGCCCCGGCCGGCCCGGATCGGCCCTCCGGTCATCGGTTCGCCGACCGGCATCCACGGGAGCCCCCGGCGCCACCTCCCCGGAGATGCCGGAGGCCGGGTCGAACCTCGCGCGGCTCATAGACTCCCTGGGCCCGGCTCAGGGGCCGGGCCTGACGGGGCCCTTCTCGCGAAGGCTGCGGAAGTGCTCCAGGGCTGCTTCCAGCCCCTCTTCGAAGCACACGAGCGGCTCGTATCCCAGGAGCCTCCGTGCCAGGGTCGTGTCGGCAACGCTGTGCCTTACCTCGCCGGGCCTCTCGGGCTCGTGAACAGGCTCCAGGTCGGGCCTGCCGAGGAGCTCGAGCATCCTGCGCGCGAGCTCCGCCACGCTGACGCCGGTGCCGCAGGCCGCGTTCATCGTCATGCCTGCGGCCGACTTCGATTCCGCGGCCAGCAGATTCGCGTGCACCACATTGTCCACGTAGGTGAAGTCCCTCGATTGCCTGCCGTCGCCGTAGATGACCGGGCGCCTTCCATCGAGGATGGCGGTTGCGAAGAGAGGGATCACCGCCGAGTAGTGGCTGCCCGGGTCCTGATAGGGCCCGAAGACGTTGAAGTACCTGACGCAGACCGTCTCGAGCCCGTAGACATGGGTGAAGACCCGGCAGTACGTCTCTCCCGCGAGCTTGCTGACGGCGTAGGGGGATAACGGCGCGGGCGTCATGTCCTCGCTCTTGCGGCCATCGGCGGAGTCGCCGTAGATGGAGGAGGAGGAGGCGAAGACCACCCTTCCGACACCCTCGTCGAGGGCGGCGTGGAGTACGTTCAGGGTCCCCTGTACGTTGACCTCGTTGGTGGTGATCGGGTCTGCTATCGAGCGGGGCACGCTCGGCAGGGCACCCAGATGGTACACCACCTCGATGCCCCTCACGGCAGTCTTCACCGTGTGATAGCTGCGGAGGTCACCCTCCAGCAGCTCTACATCTCCGTCGAGATCCAGGATGTTGGAGCGCCTGCCCGTGGAGAAGTTGTCGAGGATCCTCACGCGGCAGCCTTCACGGAGCAGCCTTCTGCACATGTTGGAGCCTATGAAGCCGGCTCCGCCGGTAACGAGGCACCTGCGGCCGGTCATCCGGCCGTCCCTCGTTCCATGGCCCGCGCCGAGCCGACGCAACGCTGCGCTACGGCAATGATCCCCGAGCACTTGCCCGCGTAGAGCGATACAGCTTCCGGGACTAGCTGCCTGCCCACCGCAGGGAAAGCCATCGGGGCGTCCGTCTCAGCCGCACCTGTGAGCGAGTCCGGATTGCCCATTCAAGGATGCTCCCGTCTTCCCCGTGCTGACGGCGCGGCGCCATGAAGGCTCCGGCCAGGCTGTTAATGTAGTCCAAGCCCCTTCCCGCAGCAAGAAACCGGGCCCGGAGGAGGGCTGGCTCCCTCGCCTCCGGGTCCGCGAGGCACTTGCGCCAGGCCGGGCTTCTTCGCATTCCTAGCGAGTCGGCCCGGCTGACCGGGCAGGCTGCACAAGACCCCAGCGCGAAAGGCGACCCGAGATGAGCGGCGGCTTCATACGCACCCTCCTGATCCTGTTCCCTGCACTGGCGCTCCTGAACGCCTTCGTATTCATGAGCAGGCTCAGGCGGATGGTCGAAGATCTGGGCATTCTCTCCTCGACCGGGGACATCAGGCGGTTCAGGCGCGAGGTCGGGTACCAGATGTACGCCGCGCTGCTGCAGATTGCCCTTCTCACGGCTCCGATGGTGCTCTACTTCATCGGCCTGTTCTCGCACCGCCTTCGGCCGCCGGATGTCCTGTACGTGATCGTGCCCTCGGCCGTTGTGCTCGTGGTAGGGAAGATCATGAAGAGGGTCGAGCAGCAGGCAAAGAACATGCCCGCGTCCACACCCGACTTCGAGAAGGAGCGCGACAGGGTGGTCCGGGTCTGGGACACGAAGCCCCTTCCCGACTGGAGGGACTAACGCGCCCGGCCCCCGGACGGACCTGTCCCGCAGCTCGCCTCGAACCTTATGAGAGTCATCCCAGCCGCCAGGAGTTGCTCCAGCAACCAGTCCCTGTGCCTCTCGACCAGCTCCGAGTCCTCCGGCGCGAACACCAGCGTTGCCTCGTCACGCCGCCCCAGCTTCAGTCTGGGCCTGCCGACGGCATCGCTCCTGAGTGGCCCTTCCAGCCGGTCGACCAGGGCCAGCCTCGCACTCTCCAGAGGCATGCCCGCTTCCAGCCTGGTGGCCAGGCAGGACTCGGGCGGCCTGTTCGCCCCGGGCACTCCCAGCCGCACTGCCAGGTCCCTTACCATGTCCCTCGTCATCCCGGCCGCTGCGAGCGGTGACAGCACTCCCTGCTCCGGGATGGGCTCGGGTCCCCTACCGTCGCATGTCTGACCGTCCGCGCCCCTTCCGTCCGCCAGGCTCTCGAATCCCCGTTCTCCGGCGGCTCTGCGCAGGCCGGCGACCATGAGCCTCCTGCAGTGGTAGCAGCGTGCCGGTCCGTTGCTGATCAGGGCGGGCTCATCCGTGAGGGGCAGGGGAACCAGCAGATGGTCTACGCCCAGCTCCCCGGCGAGAAGCAACGCGGCCGACCTCTCCGTCGAGGGGAGCAGCTCGGAGTCGGCGGTGAGGGCGAGGACCCTGTCGTTCCCCAGGAGCTGAGCGGAGGCGGCGAGCAGGACTGAGCTGCCGAGCCCGCCGGAGCACATGACGGCAAGCCTCTCGTCAGAACCCACAGACTCTGCCAGTTCCGGCGGTAGCTCCAAGGAAGGCCGGCTACCCCGGCTTGCTGACCAGCCAGTGGTCGAGCACCGCGTGGTCTATGCCGCTGTTTGCGAAGGTTCTGAGCGCATCACCGGGACTGCTGACTATGGGCTCGCCCCGCAGGTTGTAGCTGGTGTTCACCAGCACTCGTGTCCCGGTGGCCTGTCCGAACTTGTCCACCACCCGGCAGTAGCGGCTGTTCCACTCGGGTCTGACTGTCTGGAGCCTGCCGGTGCCGAGGTGGTTGACCGCCGGCGCGACCCCGGCCTTGTCCTGCCTCCAGGGGAAGACGGAGAGCATGTACCTCAGGGGCCAGGCCCCGGCGAGCCCCTCGATCCCGTCGAAGTAGGTACCGGCGTCGGACTCGGTCACGACTGGGGCAAAAGGCCTGAAAGGCTCCCTGAACTTGATCTTGCGGTTGATGGTGTCCTTCATCCCGGGGTCCCTCGGATCGGCGATTATGGACCTGTTGCCGAGCGCCCTGGGACCCCATTCGAACCTGCCCTGGAACAGGCCCATGACCTTGCCCGAGAGAAGCTCCTCGACGATGCGGTCCGTGAGCTTCTCCTCGTCGTCGATGCGGACGGCCGGCAGCCCGGTCCGCTCGATCGAGGACCTGATGTCCTGCTCGCCGTACTCCCGGCCCCAGTAGGCGTGCTCCATCACGAACCTGCGGGGGTGTCCCAGCAGGACATGATGGACGTAGAGCGCGGCTCCCAGAGCCCCGCCGGCGTCCCCCGCCGCCGGCTGTATGAAGACCTCCTCGAAGGGCGACTCGCGCATGATCCGGCCGTTGGCTACCGAGTTGAGGGCGACCCCTCCAGCCATGCACAGCCGCTTCATTCCGGTCGTCTCGTGGAGGTGGCCGACCATCTTCAGCACGACCTCCTCGGTGACCTTCTGTATGCTGGCCGCGATGTCGGCGTAGTGCTGGTTGCGTCTGACCCCCGGGTCCGCCGGGTCGCAGTGCCCCGGG
>JAFGKQ010000287.1 GCA_016928495.1 Candidatus Fermentibacterales bacterium | reverse complement strand
TTATCTTCAGCGTGCTCAATCCCAGGAGCCCCAGCATCGCCGCCACTATCCAGAACCGGACAACGACCTTGCTCTCGGGCCAGCCGAGTAGCTCGAAGTGGTGGTGGATCGGCGCCATCCTGAAGACACGCCTGCCGGTACGCCTGAAATGACCGACCTGGATGATCACGCTCAGCACCTCGGCTACCATCACCCCGCCCACGATGAGCAGGAGGAACTCGCTCCTGGTCACGATCGCCATCGAGCCTATCGCCCCACCCATGGCGAGTGAGCCGGTGTCTCCCATGAAGACCGATGCGGGGGGGGCATTGAACCAGAGAAACCCGAGACAGGCACCGGCCATCGCCCCGGCGAAAACGGCTATCTCTCCGGAGCCGTTCAGGAAAGGGAACTGGAGGTAGCGGGCGAAGCCGACGTTGCCCAGAACGTAGGCCATGATCCCGAACGCCAGCACGCAGACCAGGCTCACGCCGGTCGCCAGCCCATCGAGGCCATCGGTCAGGTTGAGGGCGTTGGAGGTACCTGCCAGGACGAAGGCGACCAGGGCAATGTACAGGAGCCCGCAGTCGATCCGCAGCTCCTTCACGAACGGCACGGTGGTCTCCGTCGCCTTGATGGGAATCTCGGAGCTCTCGAGGTCCACACAACGGACGGACGGCAGTATCGAGGGCTCACCCTCCACTCCCTCCGTACCTGTCGGGAGAGGCGCCAGGAATAGCCACAGCCCCACGCCCAGCCCCAGGGCGAACTGACCTACCAGCTTGTACCTGCCGACAAGCCCCTTCCTGTAGCCCCTTATGACCTTCAGATAGTCGTCCAGAGCGCCGATGACGCCCATCCAGGCCGTCGAGATCAGGACGATCAGCAGGTACCGGTTGTCCAGCCTGGCCCACAGGAGCGAAGGCACTATCACGGCCAGGAGGATGATCAGCCCGCCCATGGTTGGAGTGCCCTCCTTGGTCAGATGGGTGCTCGGGCCGTCCGAGCGCACCTTCTGGCCGATCTGGTGCCGCTGGAGCCTCCGGATGATGAGCGGACCGAAGACGAAGCAGATGAGCAGCGCGGTAACAGTGGCGTATGCCGCCCTGAAAGTGATGTAGCCGAACAGGTTCAGGACCGAGATCTGGTCCCTCAGCGGATAGAGCAACCAGTATAGCATCAGTCCCCCCCGACCAGTGCGGCCACAACACGCTCCAGACCTACGCTGTGGCTGCCCTTCACCAGCACGCTATCACCTGCGGAGACCGTCCGCGTGACATGGAGCACCGCCTCCTCCGCGTCGGAACAGGCTGCTATCTCGCACTCGCCCCAGTCGAGCCAGTCAGCCCGTTCCAGGGCCGAGCGGTAGTCGCCTCCTACCAGGAGCAGGAAACGCAGGCCCAGAGTGGCGGCGTGCTCGAGGACCTCGACGTGGAGATCCACGGATCGCTCGCCGAGCTCCCGCATCTCGCCGAGAACGGCCCCGAGCGCACCGGAGAAACCGGCCAGCTCGTCCAGGCATGCCAGGGTCGAGTCCGGATTGGCGTTGTAGCTCTCGTCCAGGACTCTCACCCCGGACAGGCCATCGGTGACCCTGCCCCTCCCGGCCATTCCCGCGTAGGATGCCATTCCCTCGAGGCACTCGCTGACGGGTGCTCCGACCATCTCGCAGGCCGCCAGAGCGAAGAGTGCGTTCGTCCGGTTGTGCTCGCCCGGCACGGAGAGGCGGATCCGCAGGTTCCAGGGCATCGCAACCCCCCCGTCCCGATCGGCCTCGAGCCAGACGTCTCCGCCGTCGCCGACGGTAATCACCGAGAGATCCCTCTCTTCAGCGGCGCTGCGGAGCATGGGCTCGCCTACCGGGATGACGCACCCCCCCTGGCGCACGGTAGCTCTGAGCAGCTCCGACTTCGCGAGGGCTATCGCGTCGCGGTTCTCGAAGTACTCCATGTGAGCGCGTCCTATGGAGGTCACGATCGTGATGTCGGGCTGGGCCATGGATCCGAGGAAAGCCAGCTCGCCCGGATGGTTCATTCCCATCTCGAGAACGAGGACCTCGGCGTCGCCCGATGTGTTCAGCAGGCAGAGGGGCAGGCCTATCTCGTTGTTGTAGTTCTTCTCGGAACGCTCGACTCGCAGCCTGCCGGAGAGACCCGCGTTGATGAGCTCCCTCGTGGTCGTCTTGCCGTTCGAGCCCGTGAGGCCCACGACCCTGGAGCCGAGCCTCGCTCTCCTGGCCCTGGCCCCCCTCCAGAGGGCATGAAGGGGGTCCTCGACCACGATCACGCCGCTTCTCCAGCCGTTCTTCCGGACCAGCGCGTAGCCCCCCAGCGACAGGACCTCATCCACGAAGCTGTGCCCGTCGGTATTCCTGCCCTCGAGAGCGATGAACAGGTCACCCGGCCCGACCTCCCTCGAGTCCGCGACAACTCGGCCGCACGGAGCAGCCGGGTCGCCCATCAGATCGCCCCCGAGCAGCCCGGCAAGCTCGCCAAGCGTTCTGTCACTCATTGCCGCAACCTTCCAGAGCGCTCCTGGCAATCTCGCGGTCATCGAAATGCACTTTCTCGGTCCCGATCACCTGGTAGTCCTCGTGGCCCTTCCCGGCGATGATCACGGCATCGCCCCTCCGGGCTTCCCCGATGGCCATATCGATGGCTTTCTTCCGGTCCGGCTCCACGACGAGGCTGCGCCCGTCCTCCGCTCCCCCGATGCCTTCGAGGATGTCGGCGATGATCCCTCCGGGGTCCTCGGTCCTGGGGTTGTCGCTGGTCACCACGCAGATGTCCGCGATCCTGGCTGCTATCCCGCCCATCAGAGGTCTCTTGGTGCGGTCCCTGTCCCCGCCGCAGCCGAAGACCACTATGAGCCTCTCGCGAGTCAGTTCCCTTGCCTGCTCCAGGACTCTTTCGAGCGCGTCGGGGGTGTGGGCGTAGTCCACCGCGACCAGGAAGGGCTGCCCTGCGTCCACACGCTCGAAGCGCCCCGGCACTCCCCTGAAGCCCTGAAGGGCGCGGGCCGACGACGAGAGGCATTCGCCCAGCTCCGCGACCGTGGCAAGGGCCCCGGCGGCGTTGAAGACGTTGAACATGCCGGGGGTGGCCAGCTCCACCTCCGTCTGCTCGATGGGGCCCGATATGCGGAACCTGCTGCCCGTCAGGTCGGTCTCGACGTTCGAGATCACGTAGGTGCAGTCCTCGCCGGGCCCGAAGGTCACGGAGTCCCGGACTTTCGGGCTTCCACCCTCGGCGTACTGCCCGACGATCTTCCTGCCGTCCGCTTTCAGGAGGTCGAAGATCTTCAGCTTCGTGGCGAGGTAGTCATCCATGTCCGCGTGGAAATCGAGATGATCCTGGGTGATGTTGGTGAAGACGGCGACGTCGAACCTGACCTCGTCCACCCTGTCAAGCGCCAGCGAATGACTCGAGACCTCCATGACACAGGCGGAGTCCCCGTTATCGCGCATCATCGCCATGAAGCGGGACACCTCCAGCGATTCCGGGGTCGTCACGCCCGGCGGCATCCTGTGCCCGGCCACCAGGTGGCCCACCGTTCCCATCATCCCGGTCCTGGTGCCGCCCCTCTCGAGCATCCAGCGGATCATGTGGGCGGTCGAGGTCTTGCCGTTCGTGCCAGTCACACCGACGACCGTCAGGGCCTCCCAGGGCCTGCCGTAGAACTCGGCCGACAGCCTTGCCAGGGTCCTGCGGTTGCTCACGCCCGGACAGACCAGGACGGGACCGGAGGACTCGACTGGCCTTTCCGCCATTGCCGCGACCGCGCCCGCCTCGAAGGCCCGCTCGATGTAGTCGTGACCATCCGAGCGGAAGCCGCTTATGGCAACGAACAGGTCTCCCTCCGCCACGTTCCTCGAGTCGTAGGAGATGCCCGTGACCTCGACCTCATCCAGCCCGGCAGGGCAGGATTCGAGGCATTCCAGGCTGCGGAGCAGATCCCGGAGCTTCATTCGGTGCCCCACCTCCCGGCAAGCAACTCCGAGTCGGGTGAAGAACCATGGCCCATGGCCAGCTCCGGCTCCACCGCCAGTATCTCCCTGGCCATCGTGGCGAACGCGGGGGCTGCCAGGGCGCTCCCGAAGCGGTACTCGTAGTCCGGGCCGTCGAACACGACAGCGATCACGAGATCGGGTGACTCCGCCGGAAGGAGCCCCACGAAAGCCGAGAGGTACTCATCCTCGCCCTGTGAGAGCCGCTCCGCCGTGCCCGTCTTGCCGGCGACCCTTATCCCCGGTACCGCGGCTGTCGTGCCGGTCCCCTCTTCCACCGCGGTCTCGAGCATCCGGAGTACCATGGATGAAGTCCCGGCTTCGAGAGCCCTGCTGGCCGGAAGATCAGCCCAGTCCCTCCATCTCTCCCCGTCGCAGCTCGCCAGTATCAGCCTTGGCCTGACCAGCCTGCCGCCGTTGGCGATGGCGCAGAAGGCACACGCCAGTTGGAGAGGGGTTACTGCCACTTCCTGGCCGATGGCCAGGGATGCCCTGGAGAGGCCGCTCCACTGATCGGGCGGCCTGAGTATTCCCTCGGACTCGCCGGGAAGCTCTATGCCGGTCCTCGACCCGAAGCCCATCCTCCGGCAGTAGGAGAAGATCACGGAATCGGGCAGCAGCGACACCATCTTGACGATGCCCACGTTGCTCGAGTGGGCCGCTATCTCCTCGATGGTCAGGGTGCCATAGCGATGGCAGTCGGAAATGATCCTGTCGGCCACGGGGATCTGTCCCCTGCTGCAGTCGAAGGTATCCGAAGGGACCAGAACGCCCTCTTCGAGGCAGGCAGCCAGCGTCACCACCTTGAAGGTCGATCCAGGCTCGTGATATCCCGAGATGCAGTGGTTCACGGCGAGGCAGCCGCTCCCGGACCTGACGGGATAGCTTCCGAGCGCGAGTATCTCGCCGCTCCAGGGGTCCATCACGACGGCAGCGCCCCAGGCAGCCCCCGACTCGTCCACGCCTCTCTGCAGCTCTTCCTGGACTATGGTCTGGAACCTGGAGTCGATGGTCAGCCTGAGATCGACGCCGTCTCTGGACGGTCGCCTCTCGGCGTCCAGAGACGGCATGTGCAGTCCGGGAAAGGCGCTTCTCTCGACAACCGTGAAGCCCGCCTCTCCCCGGAGAAGATGGTCCATGCTCATCTCGAGGCCCTCGCAGAGGTCGGGGGACCATCTGCCGAGAACCGCGGCGCACATCTCGCCCATCGGGTAGCTTCTCACGGACCCGATCCGCCAGTTGACCCCGGCCGGCACCCCGCCGGCAAGTATCGGCGAGGCTGTCTCGAGAGGCACGCTCCTGGCAATCGTCTGATTGCTGCTCCAGCGCTCGACCGGCACCCCGACGAGGGCATGGTCTCCGAGTCGCGCGACCAGGGAGTCTATCCTCGGCAACTGCTCCTGGATCACACTGGGCCAGTAGACCTCGAAGGTGACCACGGATGTGTTGCCGGCGAGAAGGTAGCCGCTCCTGTCGTAGATCCTTCCGCGACGCGGCTCAAGCTGGACAGTATGGGTGTGCTGGGCATCCGCCACGGAGAGGTAGTATTCGTGGCTCGAGACCTGTATCCTGAACAGGCTCAGAGTAACGATCGAGAAGCAGAAAACCACGCTGAAGAGGACGAACCGGATCCTGCTCCGCCTTCTCGAGGCCGTGAGCTCACCTGGCCGCTGCAAGGCACTCCTCGCTCTCGTCCGGGGGCTCTCCCCCCGGGGAGGGTACGGGTGTGAGACTGATCACTGTCAAGTCATCGAGCGGCATTGGCCCCAGCCCCAGCTCCCTGCCGAGTGACCGGAGCCTGGCCGGGGAGCAGAGCTCGGCCCTCTGGCTCGAGAGGTCCTCCCACTCCCGCGAGAGCTCCAGCACCCTTTCCCGGAGCTGCTCTACCTCGAGGACGAGGGAGATCCGCCAGTTGTACATGGCCACCTCGAAAGCGGCGGCAACGGCCAGGAAGACCGCGAACCCGACGAGCAACCCCCGCAGGTCTCTGGTGCTCACCTGCGGTACCCCGTTCGCAGCATTGCCGATCTGGCGCGGGGGTTGCCCACGGACTCCGCCCCGCTGGGCCTGAGGAAGAAAGGCTTGCCGGGGATGAACGAGCCAGAGTCCCTGAGCTCCAGCTTGACCATCCTGTCCTCGATGGAGTGGAAGGTCAGGAAGGCGACGGGAGCCCCGGGAGCGAGGACCCCGGCGAGTGTGCCGAGCAGCTTCGCCAGTTCGTCGAGCTCGTCGTTGACCGCGATCCTCAGGGCCTGGAAGATCCTGGAGAGTGTCTTGACATGGTGGCTGCGCACGCAGCGACTGATCGTAAAGGCCAACTGGGTCGTGAGCTCGAAGGGCCTCTCGCGCACGACGGCTCTTGCTATGGCCCTGCTGTGCCTCTCCTGCCCGAACCGGTGGAAGATATCCGCCAGTTGCCTCTCCGAGCTGCGGTTGATGATGTCCGCAGCGGTTACGCCCCCGGAGCCCCGGTCGAACCTCATGTCCAGCGGGCCCTCGGTGGAATGGGAGAAGCCCCTCGATGGATCGTCGAGCTGGGAGGAGGAGAGGCCGAGGTCGAAGAATGCGGCCCCGGCACGGGAGATCCCGATCTCGAGCAGGACTTCGGGGAGCTTCGAGAAGGAGGAGTTGCGCACGGTCACCCCGGGGTGACCTTCGAACCTCCGCCTGAGGTGCTCGCAGGAGTCGGGATCACGATCCAGGGCAATGAAGCGGGTGCCCGGCAGGGCCTCCAGGAGGGCGGCAAGGTGGCCACCGTGTCCGGCGGTGCCGTCAACCATGCTCTCAGGCTCCCCCCCCGACATGAAGAAGCGCACGACTTCCTCAGGCATCACGGGTACGTGCCCGGCAAGACTCCTTTCCAGGGGTACACCGGACATCAGATGTCTATGTCCAGGGCCTCCGCAGCCTCCTCGTAGGAGTACTCCTCCTGCTGGCTGTACCTGCCGAACCTGTCAGGTGACCAGAGCTCGATGCTGTCGAACTGGCCCAGGAAGACTATCTCGCTCTCTATTCCCGCTTGCCTGAGCAGCTCGGACGGAATGGAGATCCGGCCCTGACCGTCTACGGAGACAGGATGCAGGTATCTGGCGAAGCGCCTCAGAAAGTACCTCTGTCTGCTCTGAGTCCTCGAGAGGTGATCGAGGCTGGCCCTGACCCTCTCCCACTTCTCCGCGGGGTAGATCACCAGACAGCCGTCCAGGCCGAGATTCAGGAACAGGTCCTCTCCGGTGAGCTGCCTCCGGAACGAGGCCGGCACACTCACCCTGCCCTTCTCGTCCAGCGTATGCACATAGGTCCCGGTGAACTCGGCCATGATCCCTCCTGGACCTCTATTCTATCCCACTTCATACCACTGTCAACCCACTTTATGCTACATCTTACCACCAGCTGTACGGATGGACCCCTCACTACAGCTTATCTCTAGACTTTATTGTCTATTAAAACGGCTTCAGAGTGGTGGTAGGAGCAAACGACCCAGCGGGGTCGTGATGCCCGCCCATCGGCTCCACGACCCCGTCGTCCACCAGTGGAACCCTCGGGGTACTCCCGGGGGACGATGGGGCAGGGCGTGGACCGGCTCCTACCTCTTGCTTCTCTTCCTCGGGCCCTCTTCGTCGTAGTAGTGGTGGTAGCGGTAGGCGTAGTAGTCGTGGGAGGTGTAGACCTTGAGCGGATCGAACTGGTTGAGCACCGCGCCCAGAAGCTGCCTGGCGGTCCTCTCGAGCCTGATCCAGGCTGACTTGACGGTCCTCTTGTTGGAGAGGCGGGAGTCGATGACCACTATTGTCCCGTCCACGCTGGAGCTCAGCACCAGGGCATCGGTGACCACTGCCGCCGGCGGGGTATCGAATATCATGAGCTCGAACTCGCTTCCGAACCGCTCGAGTATGGACTCGTTCATGCTCCTGCTGCCCAGCAGCTCCGAGGGGTTGTGAGGAATCGCCCCGCAGGGCAGGAGCCACAGGTTCTCCACGCCCGAGTCCCGCAGGACCTTCCCGGGCTCGGTCAGCCCCGCTATCAGCTCCGAGACCCCGGGCTCCCTCTCGGTGCCGAAGAACCTGTGCAGAACCGGCCTTCTCAGGTCCGCGTCTATCAGTAGGCACCTCTGGCCGGCCTGGGCCATGGTCACCGCCAGATTCGCCGCGGTGGTGGACTTGCCCTCACGCGGCCCTGCGCTAGTGACCAGAACCGACCGGAGAGGCTCCCCGGCGCGTGCGAAGAGGATGCTCGTCCTGAGATCCCTGTAGGCCTCGCTTGCGGCGTCCATCGGGTGATCCCTGGTTACCAGGGTGTTCCTCAGCCCTTCCGGATCCCCGCCTGCAGCCAGGACTCCCCTCACGAGGCCCCCCTGCCTGCGGATTCTCGGGATCGCTCCAAGGACGCCGATGCCGAGTGACTCTATCGCCTCGGGGTTCTTGACGCTGGTATCCAGCCTCTCCCTGAGGACCACTATCCCCAGCCCGAGCGCCAGGCCGATGACCAGGCCCATCATCGTGTTGCGTTTCTTGTCGGGCTTTATCATGCCACCGGCAAGCGCCGTGTCCACGATGGTCACGTTCCCGATCTGGCCCGCCTCCGATATCCTGGTCTCCTCGTACTTGGTCCGCATGAGCAGGTAGATGTTCTCGCTCACGCTCATGTTCCGTTCCAGCCTGGCGAGGGTCATCTCGGCCTCGGGAAGACCGCTCAGGCTGCCCTCCAGGACGGCAACCTCGGCCATGAGGGCCGACTCGCGCACCCTCTCGCTCCTGACCTCCGCCTCGGCCTCGGCCAGGCGGGAGGCCAGCGCACCGATGGCAGCCGACGGGTTGTCGGGGTACTCGACCAGAGTCAGCTCTGCCAACTCTCGCGAGAGGGCCTCCCTGTAGCTCTCGATCCTGGAGTCGATCTCGACGAAGACAGGATCCGAAGCGGGGACGCCGCGCTCGACGAGGTCCGCCCTGGACATCTCCAGCGAGGCGAGCTGCTCTTCGATCAGGTCCGTGTAGGAGCTCCCCGCTCTCTCGAGGTCCTCCACCAGGTCAGTCCTGAGCTGTCCCAACTCGGCCAGCAGGTACTCACGCCTGGCTCCCGCGGCCCTTGCCGCGGTAGCTGCCATGGCTGCCTGGCTCTCGAAGGAAGAGAGTGTGCCGATGAGCTGCCTGGTCTCCTCGTCCAGAGCGACCAGGCCGTTCGATTCCTTGAACTCCCTGAGCACCTCCTCGTCACCCTCCAACTGGACCTCGATGATCTCCAATTGCTCTTCCAGGAACTGCCTGATCTCTCTCGACTCCCCGCGGGCCTGTTCGAGGTTGCGCCGGTAGTAGACGTGGACCATGAGGTTCGCGAGCGTGGCCGAGGCGACAGGCGAGGGTCCGGTGGCGCTGAGCACGAAGAAGTCCGTGTCCTTCATCACGGTGACGGAGGTGTGTCCCTGCACCATACGGATCAGGCTGCCCCGCAGGGCAGGGCCCTCGGGGACCGCCCCATCGAAGAGCAGCGTCACGAGGCTGTCGGAGTCGGGCGACCTCAATACGGAATCCGCAACCGCTTCCGCCATGCTCCTGCTGCCAATGAGCTGTATCTGGTTGTTCCTGGCCGGCTCGACCTCGAACCAGTAGAAGCCGCCCATGTCGAAGGTCTGAGACATGTTGGTCGCGAGGTCGTAGATGAAGGTCGCGCTGGCCCTGTAGACGGGATGTGTCCTCATCGTGACGTAGATGCTTGTTACGAGGGAGAGCACGACGCAGGTCAGTATGACCCACTTGCCCCGCCGGATCATCCAGAGGTACTCGGCCAGGTTGAGGGTCTCCCGGTCCTCCTGCCTCTCCTCGGGTAAGACGGTGGGCACCACTGTTACCTCTCCAGCATTATCCAGACGAGGTTGGCCGTGACCAGCAGCTTGTAGGCCACGTCGAGGGCTTCCTTCCACCAGTCCGAGGTGGAGCGGGAGACGAAGACGGTGGCGCCCGGGCTCAGCATGGGCGGAACCGGCCCTCTTCCCTCGAGGAAGGACTCGAGATCGTACTCGATACGGACAGGGGGGTCCCCGACGCCCTGGAAGAGCCTGACATCATCGAGATCGGCGTCGGCTGTGGGCCCTCCCGCCTCCGAGATGGCGGCTATGAGGTCGGATCCGATGGGAAGGAGATGGGTTCCGGGTGTCCGGACCTCTCCCCAGACATGGACGCTGATCATGATCTCCTCGCCGCTCTGCCCCGGGAACTGGTAGCCCTGGAGCCCCGAAGCCAGGACGAGCCCGGCAGACGCCGCGAGCAGAGCATGGATCAGCCTCAAGCCAGCACCACCTTTTCCCTTCCCCGCTCCAGAGAGCCACATGCGTTCCTGGTGTCGACCACGAGATCGCTGTGGTCCACCACGAACTGGTAGTCGTAGCAACTGTGGTTGGTAATGATAACCACGCAGTCGCAGCTGGACAACGCATCAGCACTTAGCTCGACCGAGCTGCCCCTGAAGCTCGACTGCCTGGTTCGCCCTATCTCGGGGATGTAGGGATCGTTGTAGACTACCTCGGCCCCCAGGGACTCGAGCTTCTCCAGCACTTTCAGCGCCGGCGTCTCCCTGTAGTCGTCTATGTCGGGCTTGTAGGCCATGCCAAGCAGGAAGATCCTGCTCCCCCGTATGCTCTTGCTCCTGTCGTTCAGGGACCTCGAGACGACCTGCACTACGTAATCGGGCATGCTCGTGTTGATCTCCCCGGCGAGCTCGATGAACCTCGTGGGCATCTCGTAGTGGTGAGCCTTCCAGGTCAGATAGAACGGGTCGATCGGGATGCAGTGACCGCCGAGGCCGGGGCCCGGGTAGAAGGGAGTGAAGCCGAAGGGCTTCGTTGATGCGGCCTCTATCACCTCCCATATGTTGATGCCCATCCTCGAGCAGAGCACCTTCAGCTCGTTCACCAGAGCTATGTTCACCGCTCTGTAGGTGTTCTCGAGGATCTTGGCCATCTCGGCCACCTCCGGCGAGGACACGGTGACGACAGCTTCGACCGCCCTCCGGTAGATCAGCCTGGCGGCTTCCGAGCTGCGTCCGTCTATGCCACCCACCAGCTTGGGTATGGTCCGGGTCGAGAAGCTCCTGTTGCCGGGGTCCTCCCGCTCGGGGGAGAAGGCGACCATGAAGTCGTCGCCAGCCCTGAGACCGCTCTTCTCCAGCACCGGCACCAGCTCCTCGGTAGTCGTGCCCGGGTAGGTCGTCGACTCCAGCACCACGAGCTG
>JAFGKQ010000020.1 GCA_016928495.1 Candidatus Fermentibacterales bacterium | reverse complement strand
TCCGAGGCGGTGCTCATTCCGGAGACCAGGACCGACCTGGGTGAGATCTGCGCCGCGGTGCGGGAGAGAGTAAGGGCGGGGAAGACCGGCAACATCCTGGTGGTCGCGGAGGGCGACGAGTTGGGGAGGGCGGTCGAGATCGCGGCAGTCATGAAGCGGGACCACGGCATAGAGAGCCACGTGACCATACTGGGGCATATCCAGCGTGGGGGATCGCCGACCGCTGCTGACAGGGTCCTTGCCTCGAAGCTCGGTTGTGCAGCGGTCGAAGCCCTGCTGGACGGCGCCGCGCCCTGCATGGTGGGTGAGGTCGGCGGCCGCGTCGAAAGACACCCTCTGCCCGAGAGCTGGAACAGGAAGAAGCCGCTGGACTCCCTCCTGGTCGAGCTGGCCGAGAGACTCAGGTAGGCCGCATCCGGTCCGGCTGCCCGCGAGATTCGATGCCATTCGCTTTGGAACATTCCCTTGATCTAGTATGTATACGCTTTGAGCCAGCCTGAGTGGAGGGAAGGCCATGCACGAGGTCCGCAGTGAGATTGCACCCCCGCCCGTCGGTCCCTACAGCCAGGCCATCCGGTCCGGCTCGCTGGTGTTCGTGTCGGGCCAGCTCGGTCTCGACCCGGAGACCGGGAAGCTCGCGCCTGACGTGCGGAGCCAGGCCCGTGCCGCCCTCGAGAACATCGGAAGGGTGCTCGAGGCCGCGGGACTGGGCTATGGCAGCGTCGTGAAGGTAACGGTCCTGCTCCGCGACATGTCCGATTTCTCCGCAGTCAACGAGGTCTACGCGACCTTCTTCGATCATCCCTGTCCCGCCAGAGCGGCTTTCGCCGTGGTCGGTCTCCCCCTGAACGCGCTGGTGGAGATCGAGGCCGTCGCGGAGACGGGTTCCGAGGCCATCGACGGGAGGCCGGATTGATCGGCAAGGTCCTCTCGCTCGTCTTCGACGCGGACCTGGTAACCAAGCTGATCCTCCTGATAATCTTCTTCCTCTCCGTCGGATCCTGGGCCGTGGCGATAGCGAAGCTCAGGGAGTTCAGGGAGGTGCTCAAGTCCTCCCGGATCTTCATGGACGCTCTCAGGACTACGGGCAGGGCTCCCGGAGGTGATTTCTGGAACAGGGGAAGGAAGACTGGCCCTCTCGCCCGCATGTACTCCGAGGCCGGCCGCTTCCTGCAGAGCCGGGCGGACAGAGGGCTCAAGGGTCCGCTCGACCAGGAGGAGAGCGGCATCCTGAGAAGCGCCCTGGAGCGCGAGGCGAGCGAGGACCTCGCGGAGAGGGAGCGCAACATAGGCTTCCTCGCCACGGTGACCAGCGTATCGCCCCTGCTCGGGCTTCTGGGCACGGTCTGGGGAGTCCTGACCAGCTTCATAGGCATGAGGGACATGGGTGTCGCCGACATCAGCGCAGTCGGTGCCGGAGTAGCCGCCGCGCTGACGACGACCGTTGCCGGCCTGCTTGCGGCCATTCCCGCAAACGTGTTCCACAACTTCGTCGTCGGAAGGGTCCAGAGCCTCGTGGGCGACATGGAGAGGTTCCTGTCCGAGCTGCTGGACGTCTGCAGGAGGGGCAACCTTTGATCCTGCACCGCTACGACAAGCTTTCCGCGATCAACATGACCAACCTGGTCGACGTCACTCTCGTTCTGCTCGTCATCTTCATGCTCTCCGCGCCCGTCATCCAGCGCAGCGCGGACGTGACCCCGCCGTCCACCGACCAGGGGAGGATCATAGCCAACCTCGACCCGGGCAACGCTCTGGTCGTCGAGATAGATGCCTTCGGCAACATCAACGTTGCGGGCAACCCCGTTCTGATGGAGGACCTCTCCGGCATCGCTGATGCCGCCATCTCGTCCGGTCGCGGCGAAGCCTACCTGCGTGCTGACCGTGACGTGAGGTACGAGGTCGTCGCCGTCGCGCTGGGCGAGCTGCGTCGAGGGGGCTACGAGAGCGTCGGGCTCGTGCAGGAGGAAAGGGAAGCGGAGCAATGAGCCGCTCTCTGCTGCTCTACTCACTGGTCGGACACGTGGCGGTGATCCTGCTGGGGCTGCTGGTCTCGTCCGGGGGCGCCAGCGCTCCCCTCTTCGGGGGAGAAGCGATCTCCGTGAGCATGGTCAGCCTGGCCGAGCCGGGCGCCGTGTTGCATCCGGAGGTCGGGCCAGTTGCCGAGACGCCTGTCGAGGAGCAGGCAGAGGTCGTGGAGGAAGTGCAGGAGGTGCTGTCGGAGGACCAGGTGGATGTTGTCGAGGAGCAGGCGGAACAGGTTGAAGAGCTTCAGGAGACGCCCGTAGAGGAGGTCGAGGAGACGCCTGTCGAGGAGCAGGCGGAGACCGCGACGGACGAGCAGAGCAGCCAGGAGTCCGGAGCCTATTCTTCCATCGACGGATCGGGCGAGCCCGGAGGCTCCTCCTTCGGTCCGGCCAGCTACGAGGGCCGGGTCTTTGCCGCGATAAGGCGCAACTTCCGGACCTCGGTCCAGCCGTCGCAGTCCTACAGGATAACCTTCAGGGTGAACCCCGACGGCACCATCGGCGTGACTACACTGAGAACCAGCGGAGTGGACGTTTTCGATCGTGCTGTGGAGTCCGCGATAAGGCTGGCCAGCATCCCTCCGTTTCCCTACGGGCGAACCGAGGCCGTAGTCCTCAACATCGAGTTCCTGGGGCCGCCCGAGTGATGCCGCTGCCGGCCTACGGACGGTGGCTCGCCGCCAGCCTGAGGCTCTTGCCTCTTTCCGCGCTGGCGGGTCTTCCCACAACGGCGCCCGGGGAGGAATTCCTGCCGATGACACCGATCGGGGCGGAGTGCCTGCCAGTGAGCGTGACTGTGGAGGGAGACCTGGATCTGGTCCCGACCGTTCTTGAGCAGCTCGAGTTCGACATAGACTTCTCGGGGCTCCTGCGAAGCTCCGAGGAAGGGGTCGCAACCCTCTGCGTCGAGGTCTCCGGCGGGCTGGACGGGACCTCCATCACGGCAAGAGCCGAAGCCGACGGCGAGGAGCTTCTGCGCAAGACCTACTCCTCTTCCTCCGATGATGTATACCCCCTGGTCCATGCCCTGGCCGACGACCTCGTGTTCTGTCTCACCGGCGAGCAGGGAATAGCCTCCACCAGGATCGCCTTCGTCTCGCGGGTCGGCGAGACCTACAGACTGGTCGCGGGGAGCCTCGACCCGAGGTCGCCGGTGCTGCTCATCGAGGACGAGCAGGTCATCACGACTCCCGCCTGGAGCCCCGATGGGGCCCGGATAGCCTTTACCTCCTTCAGGTCGGACAATGCCGACCTCTACGTCTACAGCATAGGACAGAGGTCCGCCAGGAAGGTGTCCTCCCTTCCCGGGCTCAACGCTACTCCGGCCTGGAGCCCCGACGGCACCATGCTTGCTCTCACGGTGTCGGAGGGGAGCGACCCCAACATCTGTCTGCTCGACCTGGCGACGGGCGGCCTGCAGAAGCTCACCACGAGGAGCTCGATCGAGACCTCTCCCAGCTTCTCTCCGTCCGGGCTGCAGCTGGTGTTCACCAGCGACAGGCTTGGCGCCCCCCAGCTGTTCGTGATGGACAATACGGGAGCGGCCGTCAGGCGCTTCAACTACGCTCATGCCTACTGCGACAGCCCTTCGTGGTCGCCCACCGGAGACAGGATCGCCTACGCCGCCAGGACATCGTCCGGCTCCATCCATGTCTTCGTGGCCGATGCCGATGGCTCCAACGTCAGACAGGTCACCTTCGAGGGCTACCTGAACGAAGACCCCTCATGGTCACCGACCGGAAGGCATCTCGTGTTCTCCAGCAACAGAGGAGGCGAGAGATCGATATACGTGCTGGAGCTCAACGACCTGTTGCTCAGGGAGCTTCCGGGCCCGGGAGAGTGCTACTGCCCGACCTGGTCTCCGCTCTGATGGCCAGGCCGGCAGCAACGGCTTGCCCTGCTGGCGTCAGGATCGTCCCGCGTTTCTCTCTCTGGTCAACAAGAGGAGGTTGCGCTTTGAGAACCCGCCGCACACTGGCCGCCGTGCTTCCGCTCGCGGTCTCGCTCGTCCTCGTCACGGTCACGGGATCCGGCTGCAGGCCATCCAACACGAACGGGACCGACACGGCCACCGTATTCGTCACCGATACCCTGGCCACAGACTCGCTGGGGTTCGGTGTGTGGGAGCCCGAGACCCTCGTAACCCACTTCGATTCGATCGAGTATCACCAGGACCGCCTCAGAGACGCGTTCTTCGAGTATGACAGCAACGACCTCAACGGGGAGGCGTTGGACAGCCTTGCCTGGGATGCCGCCTATCTCATGGCCAACAGGGGGTTCAGAGTCCTTCTGGAAGGGCACTGCGACGAGCGGGGCACAATAGACTACAACCTGGCTCTGGGCGAGAGAAGGGCAGTGGCGGCCTACAACTACCTCCTGGACTACGGCGTTGACCCCTCCAGGCTCGAGACAGTCAGCTACGGCAAGGAGAGGCCCTTCGTGCTCGGAAGCACCGAGGAGGCGTGGGCGGCCAACAGGCGGGTCCACTTCCGCGTCCTCCCGCCGAGGTAGGGGCCATGGCGAGCCGCTGCATCCTCCTCTGCGCGACCGCCATCGGTCTGCTGCTGATGCCGGGCTGTGCCTTCATCTTCGAGACCCCGGGGAAGGTCGAGCAGATCGAGCAGAGACAGCTCGACATGATCGTAAGGGTCGACTCCATCATGACCAGGCTGGAGTCGAACGAAGAGCTGCTCCGACAGCTCAGGGCCCACTCGGGAAGCAGCACCGCGGAGCTCCTCGAGAACCTCTCGGCCCTGGCCACCGAGCTGGAGCTGGCTCTCGAGGACATAAGGGGTGAGGTGCCGGCCTCGCTCGTCGTCCAGGACACTGTCTCGGCGCAGGAGGTCTCGGTGCTCTACGAGGAGGCCTACGGCCAGTACCAGAGGCGCGACTACGTAGCTTCGGCAGCAGGCTTCCGGGAGATACTCGACCTCTACCCCTCGAGCCCGCTGGCGGACGACGCCCTCTACTACCTGGCGATGGGCCACGAGTCGGAGGGGTCCCCGCACCTGGCAATCGAGGAGTACCTGGGTCTCTACTACAGGTATCCGGACTCGGGGCGTGCGCCCGCAGCTCTCTACAGGTCGGCCATGATCTACGGCTATCACAACGCCAACTCCGACAGGGACCGGCTTCTCGGGCTGATCATCGACACCTATCCCGACAGCGAGGAGGCGGATCTCGCGAGGGGCAGGCTGGAGTAGCCGACGGCGCCGGCATCTCGAGCTGGTTGGTGTTGACTTGGCCCTTTAGCTCGAGCGGGTTGTCTCGCAATGCCCTTTCAGCTCGAGCTGAGTGTTTCGCACTGGCCTTTCAGCTCGAGCTGGCCAGCTTTGACTTGACCCGGGCATTGCGACATAATCTGGCCCCGAATAACCTGTTGTGCGTTTGCTCGTTAGCTTGCGAGAGTGGCGGAATCGGCAGACGCGCCAGATTTAGGATCTGGTGGGGAGACCTGTGGGGGTTCGAGTCCCCCCTCTCGCACCAGCTCTCACTGCCTGAGACCCCGGGCGTCCTGGAAGGTCGAGATGACATACGAGGTTGTCCAGAAGGACAAGGACCGCAACAGGGTCCTGGTTCGTTTCCACGAGGACGGCGAGCGGGTGGACTCGCTGTTCAGGGAGGTGAGGAAGAGCCTCCTTCGCGACGTCTCTCTGCCGGGCTTCCGGAAGGGCCGGATACCCAGGTCCGTCATCGATAGCAAGTACGGGAACATGATCCGCTCGGAGGTTGGCGAGAAGCTCAGAACCAGGCTGATAGAGCACGCTCTCGACGAGCAGGACTGGATACTGGCCGACGAGGCCCCGGGAGGGGAGACGACCCTTCCGTCCGAGGGCAAGCCCTTCGAGTTCGAGGCCGAGCTCACGCTCTTCTCCGAAGTCAAGCCGAAGGGCTACAAGAAACTGACGCTCAAGAAGATGGTGGGAGACCTGGATAGCGCCGTGGAGCGGACCCTGCAGGATCTCAGGACCCGGTTCGCTTCCTACGAGAACGTCGAGAGAACCTGTCGGGATGGGGACATCGTCGTTCTCGAGGAGGAGGGAGAGCGGCAGGCCGAGACCGGGAAGCAGCCCGAGAAGGCCGAGGCCAGGAG
>JAFGKQ010000019.1 GCA_016928495.1 Candidatus Fermentibacterales bacterium | reverse complement strand
GACCCAGGCAAACGCCAGGATCCATCTAGTTGCCACGGTTGCCGTCGTGTTTCTCGGACTGGTTCTGGGGATATCGCTGACCGACTGGTGCCTGGTCATCGCGGCCGCCTCCATGGTGTGGGCCGCCGAGGCCCTGAACAGCGCTCTGGAGCTTCTCGCCGACTACACCGCGCCCAAGTGGCATCCCCTGATCGAGCAGGCCAAGGACGTGGCGGCGGGGGCGGTGCTGCTTACTGCTATAGGCGCTCTCCTCATCGGCGTTCTGGTCTTCGTGCCGTACCTCTAGCGCCGATCCGGGGACCATCCGGCAGCCGGGACCTTGCGCCCGTGTCCGGCGGCGGCCATCTTCGCACACCGAGGGGATGATGGAGCGAGCCGCACTAACGGGGAGGCGAGGGTGCTCCTGCACGACTACGGACTACCCAGAGGCTATGCCGTCAACGACGTAAGCGCTGTCGAGCATCTCAGCCGGGACCCTCTCAAGTACCAGGCAGGCGTCTACAGGAAGGCGGCGGAGATCCTGAAGGATCAGGGACTCGACAGCGTGCTGGACGTGGGATGCGGCATGCCCGAGAAGCTGCTCCGGTACGTTGCCCCGGTCTCCTCGGCCATTACTGGTGTCGACCTTCCCGAGAGCGTATCCGCGTTCCGCGAGGCGGAGAGATTCGCATTCGGGGATTGGATAGCGATGGACCTGGAGAGAAGCCCCGGGCTGCTCGGGAGCCGGTTCGACCTGGTGATCGCTGCCGACGTCATCGAGCATCTTCGTGATCCCGACAGGCTTCTCGCCTGGATCTGCGCGCACTCGGACGAGAGGACATGGATCCTGTTATCCACGCCCGACAGGAGCACGCTGGGAGTTTCCAGACGCGGACCGCCCAGGAACCCTCACCACGTCAGGGAGTGGAGCAGGAGGGAGTTCCGCAGGTACCTCCGTGGCCGGGGCTTCGGGCTCGTCGAATCGCTGGCTCTGAGAGAGCCCGATGGCTACTCCTGCCACCTGTGCGTCTGCAGAAGGCCGCACGAGCCTTGCGGGGAGCTGGCCAGAGCCCTGGGCGAGATCTCCGCGGAGGCAGAGGCGGACTCGGGCGCTACACGAACCACGCTAGGACGGGATAATGCTTGACAGGAAGCTCCTGAGAGGCGAACCGGATGCTGTCCGGGAAGCATGCGAGGCGAAGAGAGAGCCATGCCGAATCGACGAATGGGCCCGGCTCGACGAGCGAAGGCGCGGCCTTCTCGTGCAGGTCGAGAACCTCAGGGCGGAGCGCAATACCGCCTCCGAGCTCGTTGCCGAGCTCCGGAAGAAGGGGCAGGACGCGGCGGAGCAGATCGAGCGGAACAGGTCGCTGGCCCAGGCCATAAAGGACCTGGACGAGCAGCTCAGAAACGCCGACGAGGCTCTGGAGTCGCTGGAGCTTACCTTTCCGAACCTTCCGGATGCGGACGTTCCGAGAGGCAGGGACTCATCGGCCAACCTCCAGCTCAGGGCATGGGGGGAGCCCCCTGACCTTGGATTCCAGCCCAGGCAGCACGTTGAGCTCCTGGGCTCCCTCTTCGACCAGGACGCGGCCGCGAGGATCTCCGGAGCGAACTTCATCCTGCTGCGGGGCGAGTGCGCCAGGCTTCAGAGGATCCTGATCTCATGGATGATCGACTTCCATCGCAGGGCAGGCTACGAGGAGATCTGGCCGCCCTTCCTGGCCCTTCCCTCCAGCATGAGGGCAACGGGCCAGATCCCGAAGCTGGCCGACGACATGTACCTCATCGAGAACGACCAGCTCTACCTTGTCCCGACGGGGGAGGTGCCCCTGACCAACATCTGCAGCGACACCGTGCTCGAGGAGACCAGGCTGCCGTTGGCGCTCACCGCCTACACACCCTGCTTCCGCAGGGAGGCCGGCAGCTACGGAAGGGAGACCAGGGGGCTCAACAGGGTACACCAGTTCGAGAAGGTGGAGCTTGTCAGGATCGAGCGGCCGGACCGCTCGGACAAGGCTCACGAGGAGATGGTGGCTCACGTCGAGTCCATGCTCCGGGCCCTCGAGCTGCCCTACAGGGCGATGCTGCTGAGCACCGGCGACCTGAGCTTCGCGGCTGCCAGGTGCGTCGATCTCGAGATCTGGGCCGCCGGGCAGGGCGCATGGCTCGAGGTCTCCTCCGTCTCCAACTTCCGCGACTTCCAGGCCAGAAGGGCGAGGATCCGCTACAGACCCTCATCCGGAGGCAAGCCGGTTCCGGTCCACACCCTCAACGGCTCCGGGCTGGCGCTGCCCAGGCTGATACTCGCCCTGGTCGAGAACAACCAGCTCCCGGATGGCAGGATAAGGCTCCCCGCCATACTGGCCGAGCTGATGGGCGCCGAGTTCCTGATCGGGTAGACGCCGACCGGGCACACGGCCGTTGACCCGGGCAGCTCGGGGAGCGAGTATGTCTGCGGGAGGCCATCATGACGCGCGCCGGGTTCCTGCTTCTTCTGGTTGCACTCTCGATGTCGGCCGGATCGGATGATCTGTTCCCGCTCGAACCGGTCGAGCTCTACTACAACTGGATCGGGACAGCGAGGCCGCTTCAGGGCATGCGCTGGATAGCACCCGGGGAGGAGCCCCTCCCGGTTCCGCCTCCCGCTGACTGGGGACAACTCTACATGTTTGGAGACAACATCATAGAGTGGTGGCCCGGAGAGGCGTACCTTCGCGACGACGCCAACGCCATCAGCGTGGTATGCTTCGTCGAGTCGAGCTCCTCATGGATGGAGACCGGGTTCGTGCTGCCCGACACGCTGGCCCCCGGGCAGACCTGGGACAACCGCGGCATCGCGGCATCGGTCGAGGCCGCGGGACGAGTGACGGTGTACTACGGCACCTTCAGCGGCTGTCTCTCGGTCACCTATGCCGTCGGCGATGGTCACTGGGAACTGGTGTTGGCCCCCGGAGTAGGGATAGTGCGGGAGAAGGCAGTCGGGATGCGGCCGCTGGCAGGTGATCCCGGCAGCCCCGGCTGTCCCGACTACGAGGTGGAGCTGGCCCAGCTCTACAGAGTGGAGTGAAGGCGAAGCATGCCGAGATCCATCGTCCTGGTTCTGCTTGCCGCGGCAGCGGCGGCCCTCGCGGCAGGGCCGTCGGGACTGCCCGTCGCCCCGCGCTCCTCTCTCCCCGGCGACTCCTCTGCGGCCCGGTTCCTGGTCGGCGGTGCCTCCAGCAGGACCCGCGGCATTCTCGACAGCTATGCCTCCACCGGTCCGGAGCGCGAGTGCCCGGGGCTTCTTACGACTCTCGGCGATATCACTCAACAGCTCCGGCGCCTGCTGGACGACCTGAGGCTATCGCTCAGGCTCCAGGAGGGGAGTGAAGGCGTCGAACCGCTGCTCCTGAGGATGAGCCCGAGGATCGGCATCTCCCGCTTCGGCCCCGGCCTCACCATGAGCCTGGATCTCGTCCTGT
>JAFGKQ010000018.1 GCA_016928495.1 Candidatus Fermentibacterales bacterium | reverse complement strand
CCCGACTACATCGAGTACAGGATAGGGACGATGATCGAGGTTCCCCGTGCAGCCGTAACGGCCGATGAGATCGCACACCATGCCGATTTCTTCAGCTTCGGGACCAACGATCTGACCCAGATGGCATGCGGGCTCTCGCGGGACGATGCGGGCAGGTTCCTCGGTGATTACGTCAGGATGGGCATCTACGAGAAGGACCCGTTCGCGTCTCTCGATGCTCGCGGTGTCGGCAGGCTGGTCGCTCTCGCCTGTGAGGACGGCAGGAGAGGCAGGGAGGACCTCAAGATAGGCGTCTGCGGAGAGCATGGGGGCGATCCCCCCTCCATTGACTTCTTCCACAGGGTCGGCCTGGATTACGTCTCCTGCTCGCCCTACAGGGTGCCGGTGGCCCGGCTGGCGGCCGCTCAGGCCGCGATAGCCAACGGCTAGCGCTCGTGGCCGGAGACCCGGCGCGCCTGGTCCTGGTCGCAGAGCATAGCGAGGAGCTCTCCGGGATGCTCAGGAGCGCCCTCGAGGCGTCCGGCTACTCGGTCGTGACGGCGGCGGATGGCTTCGAGGCGGTCTCCAGAGCCTTCGAGCAGAGGCCCCGCGCGATCCTGCTGGATCTCCAGCTCCATTCCATCGATGGCCTGAGGCTCTGCAGGTACTTCCGCAACGATCCCTCGCTGTGCGGCGTGCCGATCCTGGTGCTCTCCGCGAGCAGGGGAAGGTCGGCGAGGAAGAGGAGCCTGAGAGCGGGGGCAGATGCCTTCCTGGAGCTGCCGCTTCTGCCGGGCGCCCTCGAGGCGGTCATTTCGGGGTTTGCGGGGAACGGCGGCACCGCCGTCGCCGAGGACCTGATGCCATCCGCCCCGCCGTCGCGAGAGACCGTGCTGGAGACGCTGGAGAGCCTGTTCGAGCGGAGAACCTGCGCCCTGGAGGAGGTCTGGGACCTGGCGGAGGACCTCTCCGGGCTCTCCTCGAAGAGGGAGATCTTCCGGCGAATCGCGACCGGGGTCCTGACCGGCCTGGGGTACGACCGTGTGATGGTCGCGGACCGCGACGAGGCCACCGGCGAGCTGAGCCTCGAGGTCGCCCTCGGCCCCGGCCTCGGGCCCTCGACCTCCCGGGCCGTTCTGGCCGCTGACGGGCCGTCCGGCTCCCCGGTCGCGAAGGCGATCTCGGAGAAGAGGCTCGTCCGGAGCATGGAGCTGCGCGAGGAGAAGGAGGTGGCCGAGGACCAGCTGTCCTGGGCGGGGAGCCTCGACTTCATCGATGTCCCGCTGCTGGCGCGCAATCGGGTTCTCGGGCTGGTCCGCTGCGACCGATGGCCCTCCGGAAGACCGCTGTCCCCGCAGGACATCGAGAGCCTCGACTTCTACGCGAGACTCGCCTCCGCACACCTGGCCAGCGTCGCGGTGTCGCCTCCGGGGGTACTGGATCCCTCCGCCGGCACCATGCTAGCCTCCGGGCACTCCGCCCTGATCGTCCTGGACGAGAACATGAGGATCGTGAGGTCGTCGGGCCCTGTCGAGGAGCTGTTCGGCAGAGGAGGAGTCGATGGCTCCAGGGCCGCTTCGTGGGAGAGCATCCCGATGCTCTCCAGGGAAGGGCGCCCGGAAGCGATCAGAAGAGCGCTGAGGGAGGGCGAGGACTGGCTGGAGAAGGCTGTCCCGATCAGCCTGGCCGGTCAGCGCAGGGTCTTCATAGACCTCAGGTTCTTGCCGCTGGGGAGTCCGGGCCGCCGGAGCGGCGTGGCCATCGTGGCGGAGGACGTGACTCACGAGCAGGAGCTTGCCGAAGACCTGCAGAGGAAGAACGATGAGCTGGAGCTGGTGGCGGGCATCGGACGCGAGCTGAACTCGATCCTCAACGTGGATCAGATACTGAGGAAGCTGTCGCAGGTGCTCGCCCGGTTCTTCCCGGATGTCTACGTGTCGATACTGCTTCCGACGGAGGACGAGTGCCAGCGCATCAGCGGCCTGGAGGTGGAGTTCACCTCCGGCTACCCCGTGCGGACCAACCCGAAGGGCCTCACGCTGAGGGTATCGTCCTCGTCGGAGGAGGACGAGGCGCAGGCCTCCGGGGAGGCCGCTGCCGGCATGAGCGCCCGCCCCCAGGGCATAGTGGGCGCCGCCGTGATGCGCGGCGAGGCGGTCAACATCGCCGACGTGACGCAGGAGGCCTCCTATGTCGAGAACATCTCCGGGACGAAGTCTGAGCTCTGCGTTCCGATGATGGTGCGCAACAGGATAGTCGGTGTGATAGACCTCCAGAGCGAGACGCCGTCCCGGTTCGACGAGAACGCGGTGAGGCAGGTGCGGACGCTCGCCAACATGGCTGCTCCCGCGCTCGAGAACGCCACGCTGCACGAGAAGGTCCAGCAGATGGCGCTAACGGACGAGCTCACCGGCCTGAAGAACCTGAGGTACTTCGAGAGCAGGCTCGACGAGGAGCTGGACAGGGCGGTCAGGTACAACTACCCGTTCAGCCTGATAGTCCTGGACATAGACGACTTCAAGAACTACAACGACTCCTTTGGCCACCCGATGGGCAACGTGATCATCGGAGCCGTGGCCGGAGCGATCAGGAACGCACTCAGAGAGACCGACATACTGGTCCGCTTCGGAGGGGACGAGTTCGTGTGCATCCTGCCGCTGACCGGCGCGAAGGAGGCGGCAGAGATAGGCGAGCGGGCCAGGAAGAGGGTAGAGGGCACCAGCGCGCCACACGTCTCGGAGCTCCCTTCCGGCAGGGTCACAGTCAGCGTGGGAGTCGCGACCTTCCCATCCGACGTGTCCGACCGTGACCAGTTGCTCCAGACCGCCGACGAGCGCATGTACGAAGCCAAGAAGGCGGGAAAGAACAGAGTCTGCTCGGGAAGCGGAGCCTGAGGAGCTCATGAGCGGGTCCGGCACCGGCGCGCCTGTTCTCTGCGACGTCACGATGTTCTGGAGCCCCATCGGCGGTGGCGTGAGGAAGTACATCGAGCGCAAGCGCGATTGGCTGCGACGCAGAATGCCCGGCGTAGGGCACCTTCTGATCGTGCCCGGGCCATCGAGCTCGGCGAGCGAGGGTCCCGGGTCCGGTCACGTCACATGCGTTGTCAGGGGCCTCAGCCTTCCCTTCGCGCCCGGGTACAGGGTCCCGCCCTCGAAGAGGGAGACCGTCGAGGTCCTCAGGAGGTTCGCGCCGCACGTCATAGAGTGCGGCTCGCCATTCGTCATGCGGGGAGCCGTATCGAGCTTCCTGCGCGAGCGCCCCGAAACCGCCGTCTTCGACTACTACCACGCCTACTTCCCGCTCAACTACGCGGCCGCTCTCGGCAGGGGACTGGCATGGCTGAGACGCCCCCTGATCGGCGTCGGATGGCCCTATCTGGCGAGGAGGTACCGCGACAGCAGGAAGGTGCTCCTCGGGGCTTCTGGCATAGAGAAGGTCCTCCACTCCAGAGGCATCACTCATACCACCGTCGCTCCCCTCGGCATCGACCTGAGCTTCTTCTCTTCGGAAGGTCCGGGAACCCGGCCGGAGCCTCCGGTGCTGCTGTTCGTCGGCAGGCTGAGCGAGGAGAAGGGCCTTTCGGCCGTGATGGGCGCCTACTCCCTGCTCAAGGGACGGACAGGGGCCAGGCTAAGGGTAGTCGGGGACGGCATCATGATGAAGAGGCTCCTCAGGGCCGCGGAGCTCGATCCGGGCATCGAGGTGCTGGGATTCGTCGCCGGGGAGGAGATGCCCCGCGTCTACCGCTCCTCGACCCTGCTGGTCTCCGCGGCGCCGGCGGAGACACTCGGCTTCTGCTTCCTCGAGGCTCTGGCCTGCGGGATCCCGGTTGTCGGGATCGAGGGCAGCGGCCTGGTGGGCACGCTCCCGCCGGACGTGTGCGTGGGCGTCCGGTCGGCGAGCCCACCGGCGCTGGCGGGTGCCTGCGAGAGCCTGATCGCAAGCTCTCCGGAGCCGTCCCGCTGCAGGCAGGCGGTCGAGGGATACGACTGGGAACCGAGCATCGAGCGCATCGTGGCGCTGGAGCTTCGGGAAGCCGGCCTGGCCGGGCTCCTCGAGGGAGCGGGGACTTGAGCGGGGCCTTCGACGTCGCCCTGCGGCAGGGACTGGACTACGATGACAGGGACCGGCTGCGTGAGGCGATTGGGGACCTTGTCGCCAGGACCGGGGGGTGGCCGGACAGGATCAGGCCGGGCGCCAGGGTCCTCCTCAAGGTCAGCATGCTGGCCGCCAAGGCGCCGGAGCGGGCCATCACAACTCATCCCGAGATCGTGGCCGCCACCGGGCTCCTGCTCAGGGAGGCCGGGTGTCACGTCATGGTCGGCGACAGCCCGGGCGGAGCCGTCAGAGGGGTCGAGAGGTACTGGCTCAACTGCGGCTACATGGCCATTGCCGAGGAGCTGGGCTTCGAGCTGGTGAACTTCGAGAGCTCCGGCTCCGAGGCGGTCGAATCGAGCAGGGGCGTCTTCCACGTGGCGCGCGCGGCCCTGGACTGCGATGCCCTCATCGACATGTGCAAGCTCAAGACCCACGGCTACTGCCGGATGACCCTGGCGATCAAGAACATGTTCGGCGTCGTGCCGGGTCTCGGCAAGGCCATCGTCCACAGCCGTGCGCTCCGCCCCAGGGACCTCGCGAGGTTCCTGGCCGAGATCTATGCCTCGGTACGGGTGGACATGGCGATCCTGGACGGCATCCTCGCCATGGACGGACGCGGTCCGAGCACCGACGGCACTCCCCGCTGGGACGGCATCGTGGCGGTCGCGAGGGATCCGGTCTGCCTGGACATGGTGATCTCGGACATCGCCGGCCTCGGGCCGCTGGGGCTGGACACGACGAAAGCGGTGAGAGAGCTGGGCTTCGGGAAACCGTTCGAGGAGGTCACGGTAGACGGCAAAGCGGTTCTCGACAACTTCCGGATACCCTCGAACGCCTTCTACAACTTCGTGCCGGGGTTCCTGGGAGGGCTGGCAAGGCCCATCCTGAAGCGCGTCCCCAGGGCCAACGAACGCTGTACCGGCTGTGGTTTCTGCGCGAGGAGCTGCCCGGTGGGCGCCATATCCATCGTAGACGGCAGGGCGCGCATGAGCCGGCGCAAGTGCGTGATGTGCCTCTGCTGCCACGAGCTCTGCCCCGAGAACGCGATCTCCATAAGGACGGGAATCCGTGGCTGAGCGGGCGAGGCGGGACGAACCGACCGCAAGGCACTGGCTCGAGTACCTGGCGCTCAGGGCGGTTGCCTCTGGCGTCGGACTGATGCCTCTGCGGCTTGCGCTGGGCTTCGGGGCAATGCTCGGGCGACTGGCCTGGTCCGTGATCGGGATAAGAAGGAGAATAGTCCTGACGAACCTGGCACAGGCCTTCCCGGGACTCGACGCCGGCGAGCACCGCTCCATCGGCAGGCGGAGCTACGAGAACATCGGGCGCTTCGCCGTGGAGTTCGCGCGGCAGAGGAAGGTGGACGGGGCCTACCTCGAGAGGAACCTCTCGGTCGAGAACCCCGAGATGGTCGAGGCGATCGCCCGGGCGGACGGCGTCGTGGGGCTCGGCTTCCACCTGGGCAACTGGGAGTTGCTGGGAGTCGCTCAGGCCTACCTGGGGGTGATGGTTTCCTTCCTCGTCGGGGACCAGCGCAACCGTCTGGTGGACGACTACATCAACGGCCTGAGATCGGCGCACGGGATCAGGCTGATACGGCGCGACAGCGCCATGAGGGACATAATCTCGACGATAAGGTCCGGGGGTGTCGTCTGCTGGCTCTCCGATCAGGATGCGGGAAAGAACGGCCTGATCGTGGACTTCTTCGGGTACCCCGCCTCGACCCCGAGGGGCGCGGCGGCCTTCGCCTGCAAGCTGGGCAAGCCAGTGGCCTGCATGTATCTTGTACGAACCGACGGACCGCGTCACCGCGTGATCGCCTCGCCCCTGTTCGAGCCGCGGACGGATCTTCCCCGCGAGGAGGCCGAGCTGGAGCTCACACAGCGCTACACCCATCATCTCCAGAGCATCGTGGAGCGCTATCCCGACCAGTACTGGTGGCCTCACAGGCGCTGGAAGACGACCGGTCTGTACGATGGCACGGGGAGGAAGCATGACGGGTAGGGCGAGGAGCAGGGCAGCCGTCCTCAGCGCGGCGCCGGAGACCATGCTCTCCTGCAGCCGGCCGCCCGGGAAGGGAAGAGCCGGGTGAGCGCGCAGACCTTCTCCGCCGGCGTGCTGGGCTGCGGGCGCTGGGGCAGCTTCCTGTGCTGGTACGCGTCGAGGCTGGGCGCCAGGGTGATTGCCTACGAGCCGAAGGGCTCCCCTGCCCTCGACGAGCTCCGCAGCAGCCGGCGCAACCGCTACCTCGAGCTTCCCGTGGACGTGTTGCTGACAGACGAGCTGGAGCGGGCCGTGGGCTCCGCCGACATGGTGCTGGCGGCGGTCCCGACCTGCGAGCTCAGAGCTCTGTCCCGAAGGCTGTCCGGGCTGGACCTGTCGCGGAAGGCGCTGCTACTCTGCATGAAGGGCGTCGAGAAGGAGACGGGCCAGAGGCTGTCCCAGATCGTCTCGTCCGAGGGTGTCAGCCCCCTGGCGACCATCGCGTGGCTCGGGCCCGGCCATCCCCAGGACTTCGTGAGGTCGGTTCCGGGCTGCATGCTGCTCGTCGGAGAGGACGAGAGCACGGTCAAAGCTCTCTCTGACCGGCTCTCCAGCGATCTGATAAGGTTCTATCGCTCCTCGGACATGATCGGCTGCGAGACGGGTGCGGCCGCGAAGAACGTGGTCGGGATAGCGGCTGGAATCCTCGACGGGCTTGGGCTCTCAAGCCTCAAGGGTCCCCTGATGGCGAGAGCCCCGCAGGAGGTGGCCAGGCTGGTCTCGGCCCTGGGAGGAGACTGGCGCAGCGTCTACGGGCTGTCCCACCTGGGCGACTACGAGGCCACGCTCTTCTCCCGGCACAGCCGCAACAGGGGTTT
>JAFGKQ010000286.1 GCA_016928495.1 Candidatus Fermentibacterales bacterium | reverse complement strand
GACACGGAGTACGAGAACGCCTCCAGCTCCCGGTTGGCCTCCTCGAGCTCCTTGGTCCTTCTCTCCAGCTCCTCGGTCCGCTCGGCGACCCTCTCGGACAGGTCCGCAGCCCTTCCCCTGAGGTTCTCGTAGAGCAGGGAGTTGCGGAGCGCAAGGGCAACCTGCATGGCAAGCGTCTCGAGGAAGGCGGAGACCTCGGTGTAATCCCTGCGGCTCCACTGGCAGACGGCGAGAACGCCGAGGACCTCGCCCTCGCTGATCAGGGGCAGCGCCGCCACGGATGCGATCCCCATCTCGCCGCACAGGCCTGAGGTCGCCCGGCTGTCGGAGGTCATGTCCATGGAGTACACGGGCTCGGCGCCGATGGCTGCCAGCCCGCACAGGCACTCTCCCTCCCGAAGGTGCCCGACCCCCTGGATCTGCGACAGCGAGCCCTCGGGCCAGGCCGCCCTCAGCACCAGCCCTCCCTCGTGCAGCACGAAGAACATGGCAAGGTCGCTGGAGGTGGCTCTCGCGGCTTCCTCCGTCGCCACCCTGCCTATGCGGTCGAGGGAGAGGCTCGAGGCGGTCTCCCTGCCGATTCGCTCCAGGCTCTGGAGCTCATCGAGCCGGGAGCGCAGCTCGTTCTCGGCAAGCCTCTGGGGAGTGATGTCCTTGACGTACTCGATGACCCCGACCCGGCGACCGGAGGAATCGGCCAGCGGAAACGCCGAGAGCTCGATCCATCCGGTGGGCTCCTGCTCTGTCGGATAGGGAACGACGGTGGATCGCCTCTCGCCCGTCTTCATGGCTCCAAGGGTCGGGCACCAGGGGCAGGGGCTCTTCCTCCTCTGGTAGACCTCGAAGCACTTCCTGCCCTCGATGGGCCTGTCGGACTCGTACATGCGCTTCATCCAGTGGTTGACCCTCACGATGTTGAGCTCGTCGTCCAGCACGCTGATCCCGTCCTGGATGGCATCGAAGACGTTCTCGAGAGAACGGGCCCTGCCGTCGCTGACGGACGATCCCACAAGGTGCGTGACGTCCGAGAGAGACAGCATCAGATCTCCCTCGTGGCCGTTTGTGGAGAGCCTGAGCCCGGACGCGATCGCAGTGATGGGGACCCCTGAGCGGCCAGCGAGACTGACCAGGGGCCTCACGCAATCCTCCCCGGAACGGAGGCACTCCAGCAGCGAGACGAGATCTCGTCTTGCGCTCTCGTCGCAGGCAAGGTCGAGGAGCCTCGATCCCTCGAGAGGGCTGTCACCACGGCCCAGGAGGCCGCAGGCAAGCTCGTTAGCCTCGAGTATGACGGGGTCTTCGTAGTTACTGACGAACAGCACTGCATCTGGGTAGCTGCCATACTGCGGTTCTCGCTGCGTCATGAGCCCACCGCCAATGGCGCGAGACCCGCACGGCACCGATGAGGGGGCGGCCGGGCACCGGGACCGCTGACTCTCGCGCACGACCCGCAACCATCGCCCCACCGGACCCAGGTCGGCGGAGTAGTCTTCCGCATCCGATTCTAGAGCATTCGAACCCACCTGGAAAGACCCGCTCCCGGGGTCAGGCCGGCGGGAAGGGCTCAGGTCCGCCTTACGTGGTAGGTCGGGTAGGATCCATAGCTCTTCGACAGGGGCAGCCTGCCCACGTAGTCACAACGGAAGTCCCCGATCATCCCGCACTCCGCAAGGGCCGCGAAGTGGCCGCTGGCGTAGACGTGGCCCGGCTCGGTTATCGGCTCGATCCTGGCCGCCGTGCCGACATGGCTGCCGAAGTAGCCCGGCCTTCCCGTGATGGGATCCTCGCAGAGCTGCACGGGTCCGGCGTGAAGGGCCACCCTCAGACTCGGAGCCCGACGCAGCCCCATCCGGCTCCAGTCCTTGCCGTCGACCATGTCCAGCAGATCCAGAGCGAACACTCCTGCGTCCCTGACATCTGCGAAGACCATGAACAGGCCGTCGCCCCAGGTATTGCTGAAGAGGGGGCTATGGTCAGATGAGGCCGCCAGGACGCTCACGGAGCCCATGAAGCTCTTCACGTAGCTCACGATCTCCGACTCGGAGAGCCTGGTGTAGCCCACGAGGTCGGCGAACATCAGCGCCCTGACCTCCGGTCTCGAGAACCCGGCTTCTCCTCGAGCGACCCCGGCGCCCTCGGCCGCCGTTTCGACGGACAGCGCGTCTCGAGTCGTGTCGTCCAGACGCGTTCCTCCGGTACCGATCAGCTCGATCTCCAGGCCCGCGTCCTGCCAGCGCCTCACGTTGCTCCTGGTCCCGCCGAACCCGTCACCCGGAAGGCCGTCCCACAGGGCCATAGCCAGGATGCTGCCCTCGAGCTCCCTCCGCTTCATCATCGCGAGCCCGAGCAGGATCATGTTGGAGTACTCGAACGCGAGTCCGGTATCGTCGGTCTTGCAGGGAGAGGCGATGGTGATGGTCCGTGCCCGCTCCATCACCCTTCTGAACCTGGGAACCCAGGCACCGTCCTGCGCGTAGACGACGCTCTCCTCGATGAACTGCTGCTCCTCGAACGGCAGGACCACATGGGTCTCGGCACCCATCTCCCCGAGCTGCTCCAGAAACAGTATGTCGGCTCCGCATGCAGCCGAGGAGAAGCCGATCACCCTGTCGTGACCCCCCAGTCGCTTCCGGAGCTCATCGCGGGCCCCGGGCTCCAGCCCGGGAGGGAACCTCGGAAAGGCCCGCCCCGGCCGGTCGATCATGTGCCCGGCGAACACGATGATCCTCGGCACCGTGAAGGCGGATCCGATCAGGTCGAGATCCTCCTCGGTGGCGCTCATGAAGCCCAGGATCATCACGGCGTTCCTTCTGGTGGAAGCGATGTCCCCGAGCCGGTTCCCCGCGATCGAGCATGCAGTCGCGTACCAGCCCGAAGCGGCATGGGCGTCGCCCAGGATCAGGCAGGCCTCACCCATGGTTGCCGCTGCCCAGTAGTCTCCCGAGGGCGCCTCCTCCAGGCGCTTCGAGCACTCTCTCCTCACCCTGCCTGCCAGCTCCCTGGCGCCGGCCGGATCACCCGCCGCAAGGGCCAGGGTGGCCGCGTTGATGCCGCTCCAGTAACCGGCATCGGGCAGGGTGAGCCCCCTCCCGTAGTAGCCCCTTGCTCTCTCGAGCATGACCCGTCTCCTCGAGGGATCACTCTCCCGCATCCACAGGTCCTTGTGAATGCTCCCGAGCAACCCGATGGTCTCGTGATCGCAGTGACCCTCCTCTTCGAGGCGAGTGAGGATGGACAGGGCGCTGGCAGTGGCCCCGCTTCTCGCGAGAGCAAGGGCCTTGAGCTGCCTCAGCCTCACGTTGCCGCCCCAGGTGCGCAGGGCCTCGTTGCAGACGTCGCATGCCATCAGGTTCTCGCCGCTCCCGACCAGCTCCTGCACCAGTGCGATATGCTGCTCAGGCCCGCCGGGAGAGCAGCCTGAGTCGGGCATCCCCCTGTGTAGCGAGACGGCTCTGTTGAAGGGATCGGGCAACCCGCCCCCGGCTTCCCGGTGGCAGCTATCGACGCTCCCACTCACCATCGGGGCTCCATCCTCAGCCCTCGGACCCGGGTGGTCCGCGCCTCGG
>JAFGKQ010000285.1 GCA_016928495.1 Candidatus Fermentibacterales bacterium | reverse complement strand
GGCGGGCATGTCAACCTTCATATCCAACAGCGCCACCGCCAACCTCCTGATACCGATAGTGGTAGGGGTGAGTGCGATTCCGTCGGCAAGGAGCGCGGTCGTAGTGGCGCTCGCCTCGTCCACAGCCATGATACTGCCCATAAGCACGCCGCCCAACGCGATCGCGTACGGTTCCGGTCAGATCCGGGTATTCGACATGGCGAGGTCAGGAATCGTCATCACTCTGACGGGGTGTTTGCTGATCTCGCTGTTCATAGGTCTGGTCTTCTGAGGTCCGAAGGGGAGGTGGGCGTCTTGGTCCCGAATGACAGCAGCGCGGGAGAGAGGGCCCGTGCGGAGCACTGCAGGGCCTGCGGATCCACGAGGATGAGGAACAACGTCTACTTCCATCCGGGAGGAGACGTGAAGGTCTACGTCCAGTGCGCCGAGTGCGGCGAGTACGTTGCCAGGTACATCATCTCCGGCTACACGTCGGAGAGGCGCTACGAGTCCTTCCTTCGAAGCCTCAGACTGGACTGCCACTCGACCTCTCGAAGGACCAGAAGGGCGTTCAAGGCACTCTCGGGGGACTTCGACAGGGAATACGAGCATGTCCTCGATCTGATCAAGAAGAACGAGGACCAGCATCCGATCGAGGAGATCATCGAGGAGGAGTTCGACAGGGGCATGGACGATTAGCGAAGCGGCCAGCCGTTCTTCCGGGACTTCAGCGCGTGTCCGCTGTTCTGATGAACCTCGAGGCTTTCGATCCGTACGCAGTGCGGAGGACCACGACGTAGACCCCGGGAGGCAGATCCCCGGAGTCCAGAGCGAGAGAGCTGGCTCCGATCGGCAGGGGTGTCTCCTCCAGCACCTGCATCACCACCCTGCCCGCAAGGTCGTAGACCGCTACGCTGGCGCTCCCGGCCTCCGGCATGCCAACCAGTATCCAGCCCATGTGTGCCATCGGGTTCGGGGTGACCGCGATCGAGCAGCAGTCGCCGGGCTGGGGCCCCTGCTCCGGGCAGCCCGTCAGCTCCGCCGCGTAGTCGAAGAGCTGGACGAAGATGCTCCACAATCCCGCATCGCTGTTGGTGAGGACCACCACTCCAGTTCCTTCGGAGGGGCAGAAGCCGAACTGCGTGCTGACCCCAAGGTCCCCGCCGCCATGGCCCCAGACGGTATGTGAGCCTGCCTGGCTCTTGAACCAGGTCAGGCCCATCGAGGAGTTCAGCCCCGGGCACTGGAGGGTGGTCGCCTCCGCCACTGTTGCGGAGTCGAGGAGCTGATAGCCGTTGACCCAGCCGTCGTTCAGGAACGCGATGAGAAGCTGTGCGAGCTGCCCGGAGCTCGTGCGCAGCTGTCCTGCCGGGTAGTCGGGGTAACCGTAGTGGCCGTAGGGCTGCCAGCGCGACCCCGTCCACTGGTAGGGCATGGCGATGCGTGTCGTGTCGAGATCGGCAAGGAACCAGGATGTCTCGTACATTCCCATGGGCTCGAAGAGGTTCTGGTTGCAGTACTCGTCGAACGGCGAACCGGTCACTTCCTCGACCAGATAGCCCATGAGGGCGTAGGCCTCGTTGCAGTAGTTCCAGTAGGCGCCCGGAGGGTAGTCGTAGAAGTTCTGCTTGCGGTCGTAGTACTCGCCGGAGGGATCGAAGTAGTCGAAGAGATACTCGCCCAAGGGTATGGGCGAGTCAGCGCCCCAGGTGTAGAGCTCCATCATCACCGTCCAGTTGTCCCTGAGCGAGGAGGTATGGGTCACCAGGTTCCAGATGCTGATGTCCGGTGACGGGTGCACCGGGTTCTCTACCTGAAGCGTCGTCAGGTAGTCGTTCACCCGGGCGTAGAGATCTATCAGGCCGTCCTCCCAGAGCTGGAGGACCGCTGTCCCGGTGAAGGTCTTGGATATCGAGGCCATCATGAACAGCGTCGAGTCGGTCGCAAGCCTCTCAGGGAACAGCTGCTGGTAGCCGTGGGCGAAGGTCCAGACTACCTCGTCGCCCACCACGATGCAGGCGGTCAGCCCGGCGATATGGAGGTCCTGCATCTGCTGGATGATGTAGACCTCGATCCAGTCCCTGCCCCGGTCGGGACAGGGGAGAGCTGCCCGCTGCTCCGGCTGTGGCCAGGGGGTCCGCACGGGCCGGGGAGCCACAGCAAGAACCGCCGCGATCAGCATGGCAACCATGACCCGAATATAGGGACGTAGTTAAAGAAAGTTAAGAAACTTGGCGGTTCATCAGGCCCTCGAGTGGGTAGAGGGCTGATTCGGTAGGCAAGACACACCGGATGGATGTGTACTTCTGCCGGGCTTGCGTCCGAAGGAGTTCACCGAGGAGTCGATGAGATTGCAGCAGAGCACGTGGTTCCTCGACGTCTTCCGAGCCACGTTCCGGGTGGATTGCCTTCGAGGCCGTGGTGAGTAGGAACCCCGACCCGGCCTGACAGCTGACATGCCCGGAGAGAGATCGTGGGCAGTGCGGCAGGGCTGAGCACCTCGATCGGGGAATCAGGCTTTCATCTCCACGTTGCTGGTGCTGTGGAGGTTCGAGCAGACCTCTTGGCCTTGGCGGCGCCCCGGGTCGGGCTCTAGTTCCTGTGTTTCTTATTGCGGCCCTGTCTCCGGGCCATTCTTTGTCACTTAGAGGGGGTAGCATGTCGCTGTTTCTGACGGCACTGCTGTCGATGAGCCTCGTTGCTGGAGGCGGGAGCTCGACACCAGGGAAGTACTCCGTGTACGGGTTCCTGGGCTACGGAATGTCGGCGTTTGACGAAGACTTCCTGGATCCGTGGGATCAGGAAGCATACGTTCCGGCCGGTGCGCAGTTCTTCTACCAGGTCTCTCCGAAGTTCCAGGTGGGAGCGGAGTTCGAGCTGTGTGCCAAGGAGTTCTCGTGGGAAGAGGAGTACTACGAAGCAGGCTACTACTGGGATGAGACGCTCGACCTCTCCATGACGACGATAGGTCTTGTCGGGCGGTACTTCATCGCGGAGTCATTCTTCGCGCGAGGTGGCGTGGCTTCCTATTCTGGCTCTGTCGAGTACTACGATGAGTGGTATGGGTACACGGTCGACGGAGACCTCGAGAGCGGCATAGGCTTCAACATAGGCGGCGGCTATCTCACCAACGTGTCCCCGAAGGTGTACGCCGGGGTAGAAGGTGTCTACCACATCGTTTCCCTGGAGCCAGAGGACTTCAATGAGTCCTATGACTTCAACCACTGGGCCTTCCGCGGCATGATAGGTACTGGTTTCTAGAGACCGACTGCCTGCGATCCGGTAGGCGAGGTGCAGCCCGGGCACGAGACCCGTGTCCGGGCTGCAACCACATTCGACTGCAGCGACAGGCGTCATACCTGAACGAACGTGCCCCAGAAGGTGCCCCATTCTGTCTCTCGAGCCCGGTCGGCCATCCAGGAGGTGGCTGCAGATTGTCCGCATCGGATGTTCCTGGATTGCTGAAAGGGGTAGATTCCTTGCGGTAAGTGCTGCGATAGCTGGTACAGCTATTATCCTTCCCAAGAAATAGTAAAAGGCCAAGTTTCTTAACTTTCTTTAACTACGTCCCCGGAGGTCGAGATGGCATTCGTGATGGTGATGATGATGGCGCTGACCGGGGCCGACTGGAGCAACTCGGGGGGCAACCAGGGCAGGAACTGCCTGACAGAGGAGGTCGGGCCCATAGAGGCCGATCTCCTGTGGTCGGGCGGCAGGACCTCCCTCATCGCGTGGCAGCCCGTCACGGAAGGCAACCTGCTCTTCGTGGTCAGGCAGGCGGCCTGGCCCGGGACACCCGGCGACTCACCCGTGGTCTGCATGGACCTCTCCACCGGTGGGGAGGAGTGGGCCGAGGACATCCCTTACGCGACCGGTGACTGGATAACCTGGATCGCCGGGGTGATGAACGGCCTGGTGTTCGCCTCCAGGGGAGGCAACGGGGCCTCGGTGAGCGCTCCCCTCTATGCCCTGGACGTGACGGACGGCTCTGTGGTGTGGGTCTCGGACGATGAGATCGACGCCGGCGCCTACGACGGGGTGGTGTTCGCCGGCGACGGGGACCCAGTGATCGCTTCCTTCCGGGACATCTGGCGGATCGACTGCGTCGACGGCTCGACCGAGTGGCATGCCTCGAGGACGGCATCGGTCAGCGGGGAGTGCGGCGGGTGCATCCATGGAGACGGCTTCTACGTGGTCGATGCCGTCCCCGGGGGTCACGCCTTCGTGAAGTACGATCTCGAAACCGGAGCCGAGCTCTACCATGGCCCGGTCATGTCCGGGTTCACCGCGCAATGCACCCCGATGGCGGGGCCGGACGGGACCCTCTACTTCAACCGCAGCCAGAGCAACCCGGCGGTAGACTACTTCTACGCTTTCGAGGACACCGGTACCGGCTTCACGGAGAAGTGGCACATCCCGACCGTGAACGCCGCCGGTCCCGAGTTCGGAGTAGGCCCCGACGGATCGGTCTACTTCGTGATCCCCGGCCCCTGCCTGGCTCGTGTCGACCCCGACGACGGGACGGTCCTTGCTCAGACGGACACGCTTCCGGACTACTCCAAGTGCAGGCTCGCACTGGATGCGGACGGAACGGTGTTCTTCTCGAACGGCTCGTTCGCCGGCGGGCGCCTCTACGCCTTCACCGCCAACCTCGACCCCCTCTGGGACACCGCGGTGACCAACATCAACATCGGGGGCCCCGCCCTCGGCCAGAACGGCACGGTGGTCGTCTGCGGAATCGGGACTGACGTCCGGGCCTACAGGTCGAGCGAGGGGATTCCCGGCATGGGGCCGGCACCTGCCGCCCTCTCCATCTGTTGCCTGCCGAATCCGTCCTCCGGCCCGGTCACTGTCTCGCTGTCGGGGCCCCGGGGTGAGCACGCGAGCCTTGCGGTTTTCGACCTCTCTGGCAGGATGGTCGCCGACCTGGGGGAGCTGGAGACGTCACCGGAAGGAGCGGGGGTCGTCTGGGACCCGGGCGGTCCGGGCGGAGGCCGCGTTCCCTGCGGGACCTATCTGATCAGGTGCGAGACGCCGGCGGGGGCGGTGACTGCCCGTCTGGTGGTGCTCTAGTCCCGGGGGGGCCCGGCCAGGCGCCGCCGGCCCATTCTCTTCCTGATGACGGATGCCGGGAAAGGCCTGCCGTGCGCCGGCCAGATCGTCGTGGCACCCATTCCGAGGAGCTTCTCCCAGCTGTCCAGGAGCGCCTGCACGTCCGTC